>CAUJHX010000001.1 GCA_963204795.1 Pseudomonadota bacterium
CGCACTGCTCGCCCATGGCGATCTCTTCTGCACCGACGACGTGAAGTATCAGCAGTTGCGCATCATCGTGCGCGACCCGCAGTGGCAGCAGCGGCTGCTCGCCCTGTCGCTCGCCGACCGCAAGCTGCTGGCCAATGAAGCGCGCGCCGGCAGCCGCGCGCACACGAGCCGCGCGCAGCCGGCGATCATGGACGCGAACCCCGCGGCGATCGAACTCGCCGCGCGCGAGTTCGATGTCGACGTCGTGATCCACGGCCATACGCACCGCCCGGGCGTGCACGAGTTCGTTGCGGACGGTCGCCCGCGCACGCGGGTGGTGCTCGGCGCCTGGTACGAGCAGGGCAGCGTACTCGAGTGGGACGCTGCGGGGCGCCGCCTGCGCACGCTCAAAAGATAGAAATGGTGCCGGAGTGGAAGCGCAGGACCGGCTCCGGTGCCGTGACCAGCTCCGCTTCAACCTGCGCGAGCTGGCGCAGCCGCCCTCTCCAGTCGATGTCTCCCGCACTCGCCTGCGCATGCTCGAGGTAGAGCTCATGATGGCGCGCCTCCGCGCGCTCGAGATCCGCGTAGAAATCCCCGAGTGGTGCAGGCAATCGAGGCGCCAGCAGGCGGAAGCGCTCGCAGGATCTCGCCTCGATCAGCGCGCCCATCAGCAGCAGATCGACCTTGCGACGCGGCTCGGCGCTGGCTGCGTGCCGTCGCAGCGCCGAGGCATAGCGCCCCGGCTTCTGCCGCTCAAACGGCACCTCGAGTTGCTGCATCATGCGCACGACCTGCTCGAAGTGGCGCAATTCTTCCCGCGCGAGGCGCGCGAGCGCGACGCCGAGCGCGATGTCCTCCGGATACGCGAAAATCAGTGCCAGCGCAGTCGAAGCCGCTTTCTTCTCGCAGTTGGCATGGTCCGTGAGGAGCGATCGCCAGTGCCCGGCCGCCGCGTCCACCCATGCGGCTGGCGTGGGCGCCGCGAGGATCGTCGTCGCAGTTTCGGGCGGCGTACTCACTGCCCCTCCAGAGTCTCGAGCGCCATTTCGAGGATTGCTGCGGCTTCGCTCGCGCTCGCGTAGCGCGCCGCCGGATCCTTCGCCATCAGGCGATCGATGATCGGTTGCGCCCGTGCGAACTCCTTCGGCAACCGCGGCACCGGCGCCTTGGCGTGCAGATAGATGATCGCCATCGGGTTGTCGGCGTCGTACGGCTTCGTGCGGGTCAGCATCTCGTAGAACACGACGCCGAGGCTGTAGAGATCGCTGCGCTCGTCGGCTGCCTGGCCGTGTCCCTGCTCCGGGCTCATGTAATGCGGCGTGCCGAAGATCATGCCCGTGTCGGTGATTTCGAACGCGAGGGCTTCGTGCTTGGCGAGCCCGAAATCGATCAGCGCGAGGGTCCCGTCGTCGCGCACCATGACATTGCCCGGCTTCAGATCCCGATGACGCACACCGGCCTCGTGCACCGCGGCGAGTGCGCGGGCAATCTCGAGCGCATAGCCGAGTGCGCTGCGCAGCGTGAGCGGCGAGCGCATGCGCTTTCGCAGATCGCCGCCGGCGAAGTACTCCATCACGATGAAGGCAAATTCGTCCATCACGCCGAGGTCGTGGATGCGCACGACGTTCGGGTGCCGCAGGCGGCGCACGATTTCGTATTCCTGCAGGAAGCGGTCGAAGGACTGGTCGACGCCATTCGCCTTGCGCGCCGTGTGGGTGACTTTCAGCACGACGAGATCGCCGGCCTCCTCGCTCTCGGCGAGGTACAGCTCGGACACCGAGCCGCGTGCGAGCTCGCGGACTCGCCGGTAGCCACGCAGCCGCGCCGCGCCGAACTGCAGTGCCTCGAGCCCCTCCGGCGAACCACGCCATTCGGCCAGTGCGTCGACATGCGCGCCCGCGGCGCGCTCGAGTGCATCCAGCAGGCGCGTGTTGTCGATGGCGTCGCGGCTGAAGGTGTCGAAGGCCCCCGCTTCGATCGCACGCTCACGGGTCCGGATCTCATCGTCCGGGGCGAAAAAGACCACCGGTGCGAAGCCCGGGCGCGCGCCGAGATCCTCGAGCCAGCTGAAACCGGCTCCCTGCGGTGAGGCGTGGTCGAGCAGCACGGCATCGAAACCCTGTGCAAGGAACTCGGGGGCCATCGGCCCACGCCGCACGGGGTTGTAGGTGACGACGTCGGCATCGGGCCAGCGGCACGTCACGTGGTGGCGAATGAGCGCCCGGTAGCGCGGATCGTGATCGATCATTAGCAGGCGCATCGCCCCGATTACACCATGCGCGCGAGCCCGATGACGAGATCGCCAACATTCGTGCCGGTTGTCCCGGTATGAATGAGGTCCCCAGACGCCTCGAGCGCCGTGCCGGAGTCAGCCCGACCCAGACAGTCGTCGCCGTCGAGGCCCGCGTCGGCGATCCGTTGCCATGTGTCACCATCGACGAGCGCACCGGCATCATCGGTGGATCCATCCGTTCCGTCGGTGCCAGCGGCGAGCAGGGCGAGTCCCGGCTCGCCGGACAGGACCCGCGCGGCGGCGAGAGCCAGGTGCTGGTTGCGCCCACCGCGCCCGGGAGCGCGGGGCAGGCATACCGTCGATTCACCACCGTGTATGACTACATCCATTGAACGCCCGACGAGTTCCGCAGCAAAGCGGGCGCCCAGAGTCGCAGCATCCTGCGCAAACCGCCGCGTGCCCGCGTGCACGCGAAACCCCTTGGTCAGCGCGGCTGCGCGCACGGCGTCAATCGCATCATCGATGCCCGCGATCACGCGCCGCTGCACCCGGTCCCCCGGCGCGGGCCCTGCGAGCCCGGAACCGATCACGGCCGGATCGTTGTGCGGCACGTCCGAAATGAACAGGGCGAGCGCGATCCTGCCCCCGAGACGCGCCATCAATGCACCGCCCTTGATGAGCGAGAGCTGGCGCCGCCGCGCGTTGATCGCATCGATCGTGGCACCCTCCGCGAGGAGTGCCCGATTGAACGATGCCAGTTCTGCGAGCGTGACGCCCGGCGGCAGCACCTCCACGAGACTCGATGCGCCACCCGACACCAGCAGCAGCGGCAGCTCGTCGGGCGCCAGCGCTTCGAACCCGGCGAGCAGCCGCGCGCCCGCCGCGAGGCTGCGCTCATCCGGCACGGGATGCCCCGACTCGATTACGGTGACGCCGCGACAACCGCGCAACTCTGCATCTGCATGCCCGTCGCGGGTGATGACGAGCGCACGCCGGATGCGCGGCCCGAGCGCGTCACATGCGCCGAGTGTCATACGCGACGCCGCCTTGCCCACCGCGAACACGGCAACGGCCCGGTGCCCGGAGAGCAATGCAGTGATGTCGGGAGCCGCGAGCGCGATCCGGACACGCGCACGGCCTTCGACAGCGCGCAGCGCGAGGGAAAACCAATCGAGCAGCAGCGCGCGCGCGAGGCGCTGCGGCGACGCCTTCACCCGCCCCGCACGACCTTGAGGCCCGAGCGCTCGCCATTGCGGCGATGCGCCTTGGCGGCGTCCGAGCGCTCGAGGCGCAGGCGGTCGAGGTACTCGGGCGTCACGTCGCCGGTGACGTACTCGCCCGAGAAACACGACGTATCGAACTCGGTGACCTTGGCAATGTCGTGCTGGCAGGCCTGCACGAGGTCCTCGAGCGTCTGGTAGACGAGCCAGTCTGCGCCGATCGCCTTCGCGACCTCATCGACGCTGCGGCCGTTGGCCACGAGTTCGTTCGCGGCCGGCATGTCGATGCCGTAGACGTTCGGGAAGCGCACCGGCGGGGCTGCCGAGGCGAAGTACACCTTGCGCGCACCCGCCTCGCGTGCAAGCTCGATGATCTGCGCCGAAGTCGTGCCACGCACAATCGAGTCATCGACGAGCAGCACCACCTTGCCACGGAACTCGAAATCGATCGCGTTCAGCTTGCGCCGCACAGATTTCTCCCGCTGCTCCTGCCCCGGCATGATGAACGTGCGGCCGATGTAGCGGTTCTTGTTGAAGCCCTCGCGGTACTTGAGGCCGAGGATCTGCGCGACCTGCAGCGCCGCGGTGCGCGAGGTATCCGGAATCGGGATCACGACTTCAATGTCGTGGTCCGGGTGCTCGCGGCGGATGCGCTCGGCGAGCTTCTCGCCCATACGCATGCGCGCACGGTACACCGACACCTTGTCGATGATTGAATCGGGGCGCGCAAAATACACATATTCGAAGATGCAGGGCGTATGGCGCGCGGTCGCAACGAGCTGCTGCGCATGCAACCGGCCCTGCTCGTCGATGAATACCGCCTCTCCGGGCCCGACGTCGCGCACGCAGCGAAAGCCGAGGCCTGTCAGGGCGACGCTTTCCGATGCAAGCATCCATTCGACGCCCTTCGGCGTTTCACGATTGCCGAGCACCAGCGGGCGGATGCCGTTCGGGTCGCGAAAGCCCACGATCCCGTGACCGATCAGCATCGCCACCGCAGCGTACCCGCCGCGGCAACGGCGATAGACGGCCGTGAGCGCCGCGAAGATGTCGGCGGGCGTGACGCGTGGCGTGCCGACACGTTGCAGCTCGGACGCGAACACATTGAGCAGCACTTCCGAATCGGATGAGGTGTTGAGGTGCCGGCGGTCCTCGCGCGCGAGCACTTCGGCGAGCTCAGCGGCGTTCGTCAGGTTGCCGTTGTGGCCGAGGCAGATGCCATACGGCGCGTTGACGTAGAACGGTTGCGCTTCAGCGGCCCCCTCGCAGCCAGCGGTCGGGTAGCGCACGTGCGCGATGCCGACATTGCCCCGCAACTCGAGCATGTGGTGCTGCTGGAAGACGTCGCGCACGAGACCGCTGCCCTTCCTGACGCACAGCTCGCCCTCGCTCGAGGTGACGATGCCGGCGGCGTCCTGGCCCCGATGCTGCAGGATGGTCAACGCGTCGTAGAGTCGCTGATTGACGGAACCCGTGCCCACGATGCCGACGATGCCGCACATGAGCTACATCCCCCCGGGCAAGTGGTCGCCGACGATCGTGCGCAGCCCGCTCGCCACACTCTCCGCCGGGCCCTTGAGCTTGGCATCCTGCCACCAGGCGTCCCGGTCGATCTCGACCGTCTGGCCGAGGATCACGAGAGCTCCGACCACGACCACACCGCGCAGCAACCCGAAAAAAAAGCCGAACATGCGATCGATGCTCATCACGAGCGAAATACGGGTGAAATATCCCACGAGCCACGCAGCGAGCGTGCCGGCGAGCAGCACGACGAAAAAGATGATGGCGCGCGCGGCCCAGGGGCGTACCGGAGGAGACTCGAGCAGCCCGCCCAGCAAGGGCTCGAGGTCGGGCCCGTAACTCCACGCGAGCAACAACGCCGCGACCCAGGTCACGAGGGCGATGACTTCACGCACGAGCCCCCGGAAGAGTCCGACGATCGCCGAGATCGCCACTATGCCGATCAGAACGTAATCCGTTGGCGTCATGTTCCGCTCAATTGTACAAGTGACAGTGCAGAAAAACCCGGTTCACGGATGGTCGACGACCTTCCCTGGTTGCCCGGCTTCAGCGAGACGCGCGGCAAGTTGCAGCGCTCCGGCACGATCCGCCACCGGGCCGACCCGAACGCGATACAGCTTCCTGCCACTGCCCGTCGGAGAAATGAAGGCGGGGAACCCTCCCTTGCCCAGTTTCGCGACGAGACCCTCGGCATTGGCGCGATTCGCGAAGCTGCCGATCTGGACCGCAAAACCGGTTTCCACCGACGCGGAGCCGGACCCGGCAACAGGCGCCTGAGCCGGCTCAGGGGTCGGCGCCGGAGTCGGCGTGGGAAGCGGCGCGGGCGTGGTCGCGGGCGCGGATGTGGGCGCCAGATCCGCGCCGGACACGGGCGCTGACGGTGACGATGGCGTCACCGTCAGCGGGGTTATCGGCGGCTGCGTGCCCGCGGGCTCGGTAAGGTCGATCGTGTAGGAGCGGATGGGCGGCCCCTCGACGCCGGTCATCGTCACGGGCGTGGCCGGACGCGGCGGGCCGGAAAGGAGCGCTGGCACGACGATCACGATGAAGACGACGAGGATCACGGCTCCGGTGAGCCGCTCTTTGAACTGCTTGTTCACACCGGATTCAGTATAGCTGAAGCCATTCGAGCGCCGGCCCCACGACATGGAATGAACCGAACACGACGATGCGGTCGCCGGGCCGTGCCAACGCGCGCGCCGCCTCGCAGGCCTGCAAGACCGCTCCGCAGGTCGCAAGCGGTGCCGCCCCGAGGCCCAGCCGTGCCTTCACTCTCCCGGCACTTAGCCCGCGCGGCGGCGCCAGCGTCGTCAGCACCCAGCCGTCGACCTGATCGTGCAACACCCGGCCAATGGCAGCTACATCCTTGTCGTCGAGAAAGCCTGCCACCGCCAGCGTGCGCCCGGGGATCGGGCGTGCCGCGAGCTCACGGGCAAGTTCGGCAGCCGCAGGCGCATTGTGCGCGACATCGAGAATCCACTCGATCTCGCCCGGCACGATCTGGAAGCGACCCGCAAGCCGCACCTGCTCGAGACCCCGGGCTACCGCCTCCCGCGATACGGCAAGGGTGCTCGCGTCGAGCGCAGCGATCGCGGTCGCGGCGTTGGCGAATTGTGTGGCGCCGGCGAGCGCGGGGCGCGGCAGATCAGTCAGAGTGCGGCGCGCGGAGTGCCAGTTCCAGCGCTCGCCGTGGATCTCCCAGTCGAAGTCGCGCCGCGCGAGCCTCGCCACCGCCCCGATGCGCTCGATCTCCGTGAATACGCTCGCGGGCAAAGCGGGTGTGCCGAGCACGGCGGGATGACCCCGCCGAAAGATGCCAGCCTTCTCGCGGCCGATGTCCTCGAGCGTCGGGCCGAGCCATTCGTGGTGATCGGCGCCCACCGAGCACAGCACAGCGACATCCGCGTCCGCGAGGTTCGTCGCGTCGAGGCGCCCCCCGAGACCGACTTCGAGCACCCGGACTGCGACACCACGATCACGGAATACCAGGAGCGCCGCGAGCATGCTGAACTCGAAGTATGTGAGGGTCGTTTCGCCTCTTGCACGCTCGATGGCCTCGAACGCCTCGACAATCTCGCCGTCGGAAACCTCGCTGCCTCCGACGCGGATGCGCTCGTTGTAGCGCACGAGATGCGGCGAACTGAACGCACCGGTCAGGTGGCCCGCGCCGCGCAGCATTGCCTCCAGCAACGCGACGGTCGAGCCCTTGCCGTTGGTGCCGCCGACGATGAAGGTGGGTACCTGCGCGCGCGCGATGCCAAGGGTGTGCGCCACGCTGCCCACGCGCGCCAGCCCGAGATCGATGCTGCGGGGGTGGGCGTGCTGCTGCAGTTCGAGCCACCCGGCGAGCGTGCGCGTGGATGGCGTCACGCAGGCCCGGTCAGGCAACGGTGGCCGCGGGCGGAAGCTTCAGCAGCAGGCGGATTACGGCGCCGAGCCGCTCGCGCATGTCGCGCCGGTCGACGATCATGTCGATCGCGCCGTGCTCGAGCAGGAACTCGCTGCGCTGGAAGCCTTCGGGCAGTGTCTCGCGGACCGTCTGCTGGATCACCCGCGGACCGGCAAATCCGATCAGCGCGCGCGGCTCGGCAACATTCAGGTCACCGAGCATGGCGAGGCTCGCCGACACGCCGCCCGTCGTGGGATCGGTCAGCACGGAAATGAAAGGCAGGTGCTCACGCGCAAGGCGCGCAAGTGCCGCGCTCGTCTTCGCCATCTGCAACAGCGAATAGAGCGCCTCCTGCATGCGCGCGCCACCACTCGAGGAAAAACAGACCAGCGCCGCCCGGTTCCCGATGCAGTAGTCGACCGCGCGCTTGAAGCGCTCGCCCACAACCGAGCCCATCGAGCCGCCGAGGAAGCGGAACTCGAACGCACACGCCACCACGTCGACACCGAGCAGTTTGCCCGCGACCGCGATCAGCGCGTCGTTCTCGCCGGTATTTTTCTGCGCCGACGTGAGCCGGTCACGGTAGCGCTTGCTGTCCTTGAACCTGAGCGGATCCTCGGGCATCACACCGGCGCCGATCTCGAGCACCTCGCCCTCGTCGAGAAACATCGCGAGCCGCTCGCGCGCGCCGATGCGCATGTGGTGGCTGCATTTCGGGCAGACATTGAGATTGCGCTCGAGCTCGGCGCGATACAGCACCGCATCGCAGGAGGGGCACTTGATCCACAGGCCCTCGGGGATCGAACGCGTGCGGCGTTCGGTCTTGATCCGCGAGGGCATGATTTTTTCGAACCAGGACATGTCAGAGCGGAATCATAGCGGAAACGCCCACCGGCACGGCGAACTCGCGCGGATAGCTCGCAGCGACGAAGTACAGGCCATCGGCCGGCGCGGTGGCGGCATTGCGTGTGCGGTCGCGGCTCGCGAGCACCTCGGCCGCAAAATCCGGCCCGGTGTCCCCGCGTCCCACACTGATCAGGAGACCCGCGATATTGCGCACCATGTGGTGCAGGAAGGCGTTGGCTGTCACCGCGATCGTGACACGCTCGCCTTCCCGACAGACGGCCAATGCCGTCACGCGACGCACTGGAGTCCTCGACTGGCATTCCAGCGCACGAAAGGCATTGAAGTCGTGCTCGCCGAGGAGATGGGCCGCTGCCAGGTTCATGCGCGCCACCTCGAGCGGCCGTCGCACCCAGCTGACCCGCCCAGCCGCGAGCGCCGGGCGCTCGCTGCGATTCAGGATGTGATAGTGATAAGTGCGCGAGACTGCCCCGAAGCGGGCATGAAAATCCGGCGGCATCTCACGCGCCCACGTCAGCGCAATGTCGGGCGGCAGGCGGGTGTTGGCACCGAGCACCCAGGCGCGTGCCGCGCGCTCGGCTGGTGTATCAAAATGCACGACCTGGCCGAGCGCGTGCACGCCGGCATCGGTGCGGCCGGCGCATATGGTGCGCACAGGTCCATTGGCGACTGCAGACAACGCGGCTTCGACTGCGCCCTGCACCGAGCGCTGGCCCGCCTGAAGCTGCCACCCGACGTAGTTCGTGCCGAGATACTCGATGCCGACCGCTACGCGCGGCATACCCGCCTTTAACCTGGCAAGGTATCGATGAGCCGCTGGGCTTCCTGCTTCTGCGAGACCGACCCTTCCTGCAGGACTTCCTTCAGGATGCTGCGGGCGCCGTCGGGATCGCCCATGTCCATGTAGGCCCGTGCGAGGTCGAGCTTGGTGCCGACCTCGCTCATCGTCACCGGCTCGAGGTCAGGCAGCGCCAGGTCCTCGGGGCCGATCTTCTGCGTGGCAGCGAACGCACCGTCATTGTCCGAGGGCGCGCCCACGTCGAACTCGACGCCCGTGCGGGAGCCGCCAAAGGCATCCGTTGCGCTGAAATCGACGTCGACGCTGCCGGGCTTCAGGGCCGCAAGGCGCGATGTCTCGCCCGCGATGTCCGGCAGTGCCTTGAGCGAAGCGGTGGCGTTGACGTCGGCGATTGCCGGATTCGTACCTGTCTGATCGGCGCCCTCGATGGTGTACCAGCTGCCGGTGGTCGCAGCCTCGCCGGTCTCCCCTTCGCCGGCGCGGCGCTCGGCCTCCTCGATGATTTCACGTGAACGCGCATCGAGGCCTGCGACCATGGTCGGCGCATCGCCCGGGCTTTCCGCGTCTGCATCAGGTCCGATGTTGAGGCCGAGGTCGTCGATCGCGAGTTCGGCGGTCCGATCAGCCGCCATGCCCGACTGACGCATGGCGACATCCACCTTGTCGCGGAGTGTGCCGCTCTCCCCTATCCGCAGCGTCGGCTGTTCGACCGTCGGCGCGTCCAGGTTGTCGGGCATCAGCGCCGTGCGTTCGACGGTCACTTCCGGCGGCATCTGCGCCGTCATCTCGCGGGTCGTGTTGCCGCTGCGATCGTCGGTGCCGCGCAAGGGGTCGTCGAGCACGAAATCGAGATCGTCGCCCACACCGGTCGTGGCGAGCGCACCGGCTTCGCCGGTCGGGTCCCTGTCACCCAGCGACTCGCTATCGAGCGCCGTGTTGAAGTCGAGATCGACCCCGCCCGCCGGCGCGCGCGGCGCCTCGCCGCCCGGTTCGCCGAGCAGATCGTAATCGACGCGGTTCTGGCCGCCCTCGAGATCGAGATCGATGCCGCCCGCGATGGCACCACCCGCAGGAGCAGCCTGCTGGAACAGCTCGTCTTCGGGCGCGAGCTGCTTGCCCATGATCACGATCTTGTCCCACTCGCCCGCGGGCGCTTCGGCACGCGAACCCGCAAGTTCGCGGGCGGTCGCAAGGAACTGATCCTTGTTGCCCCACACGAAGAACACTTCGAGGAGCTTCAGCTTCAGGTCCCGCCGCGTCGGCTCGCGCTGGATCGCGATGCGCACCAAGTCCGCGGCCTGGTCGTACAGGCCGTACGCCATGTGGAAATCGGCTTCAGCGAGCGGATCGCCCTGATCGAGATTGATCGCCGTCTCGCCGCTGATCGTCTGGTCGGCGGAGGTGGTGACCACCGCAGCGGGCTTGCGGAATGTGCCGGAATCATCGAGGCGCGGCCGCTCGTGCGAGCCGGACTCCTCGACGAGGAAGGAGTCTTCCTCCTGGTCGCCGACCGGCTTGCGCAAGCGCGCAGTATCGGTGAGTCCCGAGCGGCGCTCCGCCACGGCAGCACCCGCTTCGGCGAGTCGTCCGAGCGAATTGTCGAAATCGCTCTGTTCGCGTGTCTTCCATTTGCGGAATGCGAAAAGTGCCAGCAGCGCTGCAATCAGCAGCGCCGGGATGTACCAGAGGCCCCGCAACGTATCGAAGAACGACGGCCCTTCCTGGACCGGCGCGGGCGCCCGCACCGGCTTCTTCACGGGTTCCTCGACAGCCGCTTCCGGCACGGCCGGAGTCGGAGCAGCCTCAGGCGTCGCTTCAGGCGTTGCTTCAGGCGCGGTTGCGGGCGGCGCTTCGGGCGTAGTCTGCGCCGCGGGCGGCACGGCCTCGGGGGCCGCCGGTGGCGGCGCTTGCGTTGCCGGCGGCGCGCCTTGCGCGGCCGCGAGGCGCGCCTGCAGGTCGGCAAGTTCGCGGCTGCGAACCTCGAGTTGCGCCTTCGATTCCTTCAGCTGGCCTTCGAGCTCCCGCACGCGCGCGTTGAGCTGATCCACTTGCGCGCTCGCCGCGGCATCGGCGGCCCCGGTACCGGCAGCACCCGCCGCCTGGCCCGGCGGAACGAGGCGTAGACGTTCATCCGACGGTGCTGCAACCCCGGCGCGATTGCGCCAGGCGGCGTACTGGCGCCTTATCTCGCCACGCGCGTCATTCGAGCTGATCGCAGCGAGTGCGGAGGCGTCCGGCACGCGCAGTACCGCGCCCGAATGCAGGTCGTTCATGTTGTCGCCAAACGCCGCAGGATTGCCCTGATACAGGCCCACCATCATGCGCTGCGTGTCGGCACCACCGGTGAGACCGGAGGCAATCGATGTCAGTGTGTCACCACGCCGCACGGAATACGAACCCGCACCCGGGGCCGCCTGCGCGGCTGGCGTGGAGGCCTCTTCAGCAGCGCGCGGCGCGCGATCTGGCGCGGGGGCCGGTGCAGGCGCTGGACGCGCAATCTCGCCCTCGCGGGACGCGCCTTCCGTCGGCGCGGCGACAGGCGCTGTGGCTGCGCCCGCGCCCGGTGCGAACACCGGAGGATCCATCAGCAGTGTGTATTCGCGCACCAGCCGGCCGCGCGCCCAGTTGACCTCGACGAGCAGCGTCACGAAAGGCTCGGTGACGGGCTCCTGTGATCGCAGCCGCAGGACAGTGCGACCATCAGCGGTTCGCACCTGGGTGACAGTCACGGAATTCAGGAACGCCGGCCAGTCGAGCGCATAGCGGGCGAAGGTCTCGCGCGATGCCAGCTGGGCCTTGAGTGTCGCCAGTTCCTCGGGCGTCGCGCCGAGCAACTCGATCTCCGCATCGAGCGGCCCGTTCAGGCGCGAATTGAGACGTACGTCTCCCAGGCCGAGGGCCAGGGAAAGCTGCGGCAACAACAGCAGGGCGAGTGCCAGCACCCGCGATTTAGCGATCATTCTGACTCCCCGTCAAACCCGGCGCAGCAGTTTTCACCATTAAATACAACAGGTTACTACCGAAATCTCGGCTGCCACCCGCTTGTTGCCGCATTATGACTCATAAAAAGTCGCGCGCCAAAATCTCCGCGATCTGCACGCTGTTGGTCGCAGCACCTTTGCGGACGTTGTCGGCCACGATCCAGAGGTCGAGCCCCCGATCGTGCGAGATATCCTCGCGGATTCTGCCGACATAAACTGTGTCGTGGTTCGCTGCCTCGGTCGCCGCCGTCGGATACCCGGCCGGAACCCGATCGTCGAGCACGGTCACTCCAGGGGCCTTTGCCAGCAGTTCACGCGCCTGCTCCGCGGAAATCTTGCGTCGCGTTTCGATGTGCACCGCCTCGGAATGCCCGAAGAACACCGGCACGCGCACGGTGGTCGCGTTCACGCGGATCGACGCGTCCTCCATGATCTTGCAGGTCTCCCAGAACATCTTCATTTCTTCGCGCGTGTAGCCGTTCGACTCGAACGTGTCGATCTGCGGCACGCAATTGAAGGCGATCTGCTTCGCGATCACTTTCGCCTCGGCTTCACGGCCCGACAGCAGCGCAGCGCTCTGCGAGGCCAGTTCGTCGACCGCTTCCTTGCCCGCGCCCGACACCGATTGATAGGTCGCGACATTGATGCGCTCGATGCCGACCGCATCGTGAATCGGCTTGAGAGCCACCACCATCTGGATCGTCGAACAGTTCGGATTCGCGATGATGCCGCGCGTGCGGTAGCCCGAGACGGCCTGCGGGTTGACCTCGGGCACGACGAGCGGAATGTCGTCCTCGTAGCGAAACTCCGACGTGTTGTCGATCACGACGCAGCCTGCCGCCCAGGCCTTCGGCGCGAATTCACGCGAGGTATCGCTGCCGGCCGAAAAGAGGCCGATGTCAGCGCGAGCGAAGTCGAACTTGTCGAGTTCCAGCACGGGATAGCGCTTGCCATGGAACTCGACTGACTTGCCGAGTGAGCGATTGCTCGCGAGCGGGAACAGCTCGCTCACCGGAAAGTTGCGTTCCTCCAGAACCCTGATCATGGTGTCGCCGACAAGGCCGGTCGCACCTACCACTGCCACTCGAAATTGCTTGCTCATATCACCGGGGTCTTCGATTTCACGTCGCCATTCTGCGCCCGATTGCGCAGGAAGTGGTCCATCAACACCAGCGCCAGCATCGCTTCGGCAATCGGCGTGGCGCGCAGCCCGACACACGGGTCGTGCCGCCCGGTCGTGACGATCCCGACGGCGTTGCCGCTCGCGTCGATCGTCTCGCCTGGAATCTGGATGCTCGAGGTCGGCTTCAGCGTTGCATGCGCGATGATGTCCTGGCCGCTCGAAATGCCGCCCAGCATGCCGCCCGCATTGTTCGACTTGAAGCCCTGCGGCGTCAGCACGTCCCGATGCTCGCTGCCGCGCTGTGCAGCCGCGCGCGTTCCCGCCCCGATCTCGACGGCCTTGACCGCGTTGATACCCATCAGCGCGGCGGCAATGTCCGCGTCCAGCCGGCTGAACACGGGTTCGCCGAGACCGGGTGGCACACCGGTCGCGATCACGGTGACACGCGCGCCGATCGAATCGCCCGCTGTGCGCAGGTCCCAGATCAGCTTCTCGAGTTCCGGAATGCGCGCCGGATCGGGGCAGAAGAACGGATTTTCATAGGCCGCGGCCGGATTCACCGGCTCCAGCTCGAGCGGGCCGATGCGGCTCAGATAGCCGTGAATGCCCACGCCGAGCCGCCCCGCGAGGTACTTGCGCGCGATCGCGCCCGCCGCGACACGCATCACGGTCTCGCGCGCCGAGGAACGTCCGCCGCCACGATAATCGCGCAGACCGTACTTCTGCTGGTACGTGTAATCGGCATGACCCGGGCGGAACCGGTCCTTGATCTTCTCGTAGTCGCGCGAGCGCGCATCCGTGTTTTCGATGAGAAGACCGATCGGCGTGCCGGTGGTGTGGCCCTCGAAGACGCCCGAAAGAATGCGCACCTGGTCGGCTTCACGACGCTGACTCGTGAATTTCGATGTTCCCGTGCGGCGCCGGTCGATATCAGGCTGCAGATCCGCTTCGGACAGCGCGAGCCCCGGCGGGCAGCCGTCCACGATGCAGCCGAGCGCGGGCCCGTGGCTCTCGCCGAAGCTGGTCACCGTAAACAGTTTGCCGAAAGTGTTACCGGACATCTCCAACCTGTTCAGCCGTCAGCAGGAACACTCCACCGCCTCCCCGTTCGAACGAGAGCCAGGTGAACGGCACGCGCGGAAACCTCGCGCGCACGAGCACCTCGGAGTTGCCCACCTCGACCACAAGTATGCCGCGCGGACGAAGGTGCTGCACCGCCCCGCGCAGGATCACGCGCACGGAATCGAGCCCATCCTCTCCCGCAGCGAGGGCGCCGCGGGGCTCGTGCGAGTACTCGGGTGGCAGGGCCGCAAGCTCATCGACCCCGACATAGGGCGGATTCGACACAATAATATCGTAGCGCCGGCCTGCGAGCGCGGCGAAATGATCCGATCTCACGAGCCGGACACGTCGCCCGACGCGGTGGCGGCGCACGTTGATCGCAGCCACCTCGAGCGCGTCGACCGAGATGTCCGAGGCGTCGACGTGGGCCTGCGGAAAGGCCTTTGCACAGGCGATGGCGATGCAGCCGGAACCGGTGCCGAGATCGAGGATGGTCCGCACGCGACGCGCATCCACCCATGGCGTGAACCGGCGCTCGATCAGCTCGGCAATCGGCGAGCGGGGAATCAGGACGCGCGCATCGACATGGAACGGCAGACCGGCGAACCAGGTCTCGCCCGTCAGGTAGACCGCCGGCACGCGCTCACGAATGCGCCGCTCGACGAGCGCATCGATCGCGCGCTGCGCATGCACGTTCACGCGTCGGCCGTAATCGCGCGCACGCGGTGGCACCGGCAAACCGAGCACATGCCACACGAGCGCCGCGGCATCGTCGCGCGCGTTGTCCGTGCCGTGCCCGTAGTGCAGGCGCGCACGCGCGAGACGCCTCGCGGCGCACGCGATCGCGTGTCGCACGGTCGGGGCTGCGCGATGCATGTGTGATAATGGCGCCATGTCCACCTCGAAATCCTGGCTGCCCTGGGCAGCCCTTGCCGTTGCCGGCGTGCTCGCCGGCGCCTGGATCGCCCGCACCACCCTGGCGCCTCCGTCAGCGCCCGCGCCGGTGCTGCAGGCGGGAACCTGGCTGCCGGAGCCGCGCACGTTCAACACGCCCGCACTCACGACCAGCCTCGGTCAGCCGTTCACCGCCGCCGGATTCGCCGGGCACGCGAGCGTGCTTTTCTTCGGCTTCACGAACTGCCCGGACGTGTGCCCGACGACGCTCGCGGTCCTCGCACAGGCAAAGCGGGCGTCGCGAGCCGCGAACCTTGCGATCTACCTCGTGACGGTCGACCCCGAGCGCGACTCTCCGGCGGTACTGCACAACTATCTCGCGGGCTTCGATCCGGAGTTTATCGGTCTTACGGGCAACCCGCTCGACCTCAAGAGCTTCACCCGCTCGCTCGGCGCCGCCGTCGTGAAAGTCGACCTGCCCGGCGGCAGCTATTCCATGGACCACTCGGCGTCGCTCTTTCTGCTCGATGATGCGGGACGCCTGCGCGCCGTGTTCACGCCACCTTTTGAACCTGCGAAGCTCGCGGCTGATTTCGCTGCCGCCATCGCGGCTGCCCGGGGATGAACCACGAGGGTATCGGCGCACGCCTCTTCGTCGCGCTCCAATACCTGCTGCCGCAACACGGTCTCTCGCGCCTCGTGCACGCGTTGGCGCGCGTGCGTGTGCGCTGGATCAAGAACGCGTTGATCAGCGCGTTCATGCGCGTCTTCGTGCCTGATCTGTCGGACGCGGCCGAAAGGAACCCCCGCGCCTACCCGACTTTCAACGCGTTCTTCACGCGCCCGCTTGCGCCCGATGCGCGTCCTGTTGCCGCCGGGAATGCCGCCATCGCCTGCCCCGTCGATGGCACCGTGAGCGAATGCGGGAGCATCCTGGGTGACCGCATCCTGCAGGCCAAGGGTCACGATTACACCCTCGACGCCCTGCTCGCGGGGCGCACGCCACTCGCGAGACGCTTCGAGGGTGGCCGATTCGCGACGATCTACCTTGCGCCGTGGAACTATCACCGCATCCACATGCCGCTGGCGGGCACGCTGACCGAGGCCTGGTACGTGCCGGGCCGACTCTTCAGCGTGAACCGCACGACTGCCGCGCATGTCGCCGGCCTCTTCGCACGCAACGAGCGCCTCGTTTGCCTGTTCGAAGGCGCAACTTCATTCGCGCTGGTCCTGGTCGGAGCGCTCAATGTCGGCAGCATGGAGACGGTCTGGCACGGCGAAGTGACCCCGCGCCGGCCGCGCGCGCTCACGAGCCTGCCGGTCGGCGCCCCCGGGGAATTGGCCAAGGGTGAGGAGATGGGCCGCTTCAACATGGGCTCCACCGTGATACTGCTGCTGCCGCCGGGCGACGCAAGCTGGGACGCTTCCCTTGCCGCCGGTCGCATCGTGCGGGTCGGGGAGCGCATCGGCAGCACCGGGCTGCCCGGATGACAGTGGACTTCGCGCCCGACGCGACGCTCGGGCAGCTCGCGCGGCGGGCGATGGCGCTTGCGAAGGTGCGGGCCTTCTTCCATGAGCGCGACGTCATGGAAGTCGACGTGCCAGCGCTGGTCAACGCGCCCGTGACCGACGTGAACATCCATTCCGCCGAGGTGCGCCTGCCCGGCGATGCCGCGCGGCGCTTCGCGCTGCACACCTCGCCCGAATACGCGATGAAGCGCCTGCTCGCAGCGGGAAGCGGCGACATCTACTTTCTTGGTCATGTGTTTCGCGGCGCCGAGCGCGGGCGCCTGCACAATCCCGAGTTCACGCTGATCGAGTGGTACCGGCGCGGCATGACGCTGGCCGATCTGATGCGGGAGGTTGCCGACCTGGTCAGTGGACTGTGCGGCAGGCCCTTCGACGTCGAACACATCACCTATCGCGCCGCGTTCGCGCGCGAGACGGGGCTCGATCCGTTCGCGGCACCGCACGAGGCACTGACGAATGCCGCAGCGGCCCTCGGGCTCGGGGCGAGGGAGATCAACGCAAGCAGCCGCGACGAACTCCTCGAACTCATCATGGGCGCCAGGGTGGGGCCGCGCCTTGGCGCGGGACGGCTCACGTTCGTGCACGGCTATCCGGCCACGCAGGCCGCACTCGCGCGGCTCGACCCGGCTGACCCGCGCACGGCGCTGCGCTTCGAGCTCTATGCCGGGGGCATCGAACTCGCGAACGGGTTCGACGAGCTCGCCGACGCCACCGAGCAGCGGGCACGCTTTGCGGCGGACCTTCGCGAGCGTGCCCGGCGAGGGCTGCCCTGCGGGCCGCTCGATGAGCGCCTGCTCGCCGCGCTTGCGGCAGGGCTCCCGGCCTGTGTGGGCGTTGCGGTCGGCTTCGACCGGGTATTGATGCTCGCCGAGGGCGCCCGTCTCATCGACGAGGTCCTGCCGTTCACCGTGGAGCGCGCGTGAGCTTCGGCGGGTCGCAGTACGATTTTTCCGACAAGCCGCGCGCCTACGGAGAGCTGGCGCGCGACCTCGAGCACTTGCTCGCGGGCGAGCGCAACTGGATCGCGAACGCGGCGAATGCCGCCGCGCTGATTTATGGCGCGTTGCCCGACCTCAACTGGGCCGGCTTCTATCTACCCGTGACGAGCCCGTCGGGGGCGCGGGAGCTGGTCGTGGGGCCTTTTCAGGGCATGCCGGCGTGCGTGCGCATCGCAATGGGCCACGGCGTGTGCGGTACCGCGGCGCAGCGGCGCGAGACCCTCGTCGTGCCGGATGTCGCTGCCTTCGAGGGCCACATTGCCTGCGACTCTGCTTCGCGGTCGGAGATCGTGCTGCCGCTGCTGCTGCCGGGTGTCGCGGGCGAGGCGGGTCTCGTCGGCGTGCTCGATCTCGACAGTCCGCGCCTCGCACGCTTCGATGACGCCGATCGCGCGGGGCTCGAGCGGCTGGCAGCGATCATCGCCGGTGCCTGTGACTGGCCGAAGGTGAGGTAACGCGCGGGCGCGTAGCGCGGGGATCTGCGACCGGGCCCTTTCAAGACCGTGCGCGCCATGGACGGCGCGCCCGGAGCTTACAGGGAAGTATTCACGGCGTTCTTGAAAGGGTCCGGTCGCAGATCACTGCGCCGCCCGGCCGTGCGCAAGCTCAGCTCTTGGCGCGCGACACGTACTCACCCGTGCGGGTGTCGATGCGCAGGACTTCGCCTTCGTTGATGAAAAGCGGCACGCGCACCACGGCGCCCGTTTCGAGCTTCGCGGGCTTCTGACCGCCCGTCGCGGTGTCGCCGCGCAGGCCCGGGTCAGTCTCGACGACTTTCAGCTCGATGTGGGGCGGCGGCGTGACCTGCAGCGGCACGCCGTTCCACAGCGTCACGATGCAGACCGTGCCATCCTTGAGCCACTGGGCGGCATCGCCCACGGCCTGCTTGCCGGCCGTGTGCTGCTCGAAGCTGTCTGGCACCATGAAGTGCCAGAAGTCGCCGTCCTGATACAGGTATTGCATGTCGACGTCGACGACATCGGCCGCTTCGGCGGTGTCACCCGACTTGAAAGTGCGCTCGATCGTCCGGCCCGTCTTGAGATTGCGGACCCTCACGCGGTTGAACGCCTGACCTTTGCCGGGTTTGACGAACTCGTTCTCGATCACGGCATACGGATCGCCGTCGAGCAGCAGTTTGACGCCGGCGCGAAATTCGCTGGTGTTGTAAGTGGCCATGAGTATCCCCAGAATCGGGGCCGCAAAAAAGGGCGCAAATGATAACGGCTGAACTTGCAGGCCGCCACAGGGAATCGTGGCAGTACGAACTGGCGGAGGCCATCACCGACCCCGGACAGCTGCTTGAAGCCCTGGCGCTCGACCCCGCATTGCTCACCCCGGCGCTCGCGGCAGCCGCGCGCTTTCGCCTGCGGGTTCCACGTTCCTTCGTGGCGCGGATGCGCCGGGGCGACGCGCGCGACCCCCTGTTGCGCCAGGTCCTGCCCATCGGCGAGGAACTCATCGATGCCGAAGGGTACAGCGGCGATCCACTCGGCGAGTCGGCAGCGAACCGGGCGCCAGGCCTGCTGCACAAGTACCGGGGTCGCGCCCTGCTCGTGACGACCGGCGCCTGCGCGGTGCACTGCCGCTATTGCTTCCGCAGGGAATTCCCCTATGAGGCGCAGGTCTCCGAGGGGGGGCGCTGGGCAGGGGCGCTCATGGCGATCAGGGCCGATACGAGCATCGAGGAGATCATCCTCTCCGGCGGGGACCCGCTGTCGCTTTCGAACGCGCGCCTCACGGCGCTGACCGGGAGTCTCGCAGCGATTCCCCACCTGCGACGGCTGCGCGTTCACACCCGCACGCCGGTCGTGCTTCCCTCGCGCGTCGATGATGGCTTCGTGGCCTGGCTGCGCACGTTGCCATGGCCTGCAGTGGTCGTGGTACACACAAACCACGCCCGGGAGATCGACAACGCCGTCACTGGGGCCTTCACGCGCATCCGGGCAACCGGAGTCCAGCTCCTCAATCAGTCCGTCCTGCTCGCAGGCGTCAACGACGACGAGGAGGCTCTCGTGGCGCTCTCGGGCGCATTGTTCGACGCCGGCGCATTGCCTTACTACCTGCACCTGCTCGACCGCGTGCGAGGCGCGTCACACTTCGCAGTACCCGAGGCGCGCGGCCGTGAGCTCATGCGGGCCATCAGCGCCCGGTTGCCTGGCTATCTCGTACCGAGGCTCGCGCTCGAGGAGGCGGGCGCGGCGGGGAAGACGGTGCTGGGAGACTGATGCGGCGGGGGCGTGCGCGGCGTGGGACGGGCCGGAAAGCGTCGGCCAGGTCCGCCCCCTCCCCCGCCATTCGCTATAAGCTATCTGCCGCTTGCTGTTTGCTTGCCTGGAGTTGCTGTTCTGTCCGACCAGTCCGCCTTTCCCTTGATCGTGTGCGCGCCCTTGCGCGATCCGGTCGAAGCCATCAATTCGCACCTGCGTCGCGCGGGACACGCGGTGCATTGCACGTGGATTCCTGCCCTGGGTGATCTCGGCGACGCGCTCACGCAGCTCAATCCCGAGATGCTGATTTGTCAGCCACAGGTCGAAGGCGAGCTTTCTGCCGTCGCTGCCGTGCGCAACCAGCTTGCGCCGCAGGTCCCGCTCATCGCGCTGCTCGAAGAGGCCGATGAATCGGCCATCGCCGGGGCCATCGCCGTCGGCGCGCGCGACGCCGTCACCCTCGCCCGACCGGACCGCCTGCGTGCCGTGATCGAGCGCGAGCTGCGCAGCTTTCGCCTCGAGCGCGCTCTCAACACCACCCTGCAATCCGCTCGCGACTACCGCAAGCAGCTCGAAACGGTGCTGCAGCGGTCGAATGACGCGATCGCGCAGGTCCAGGAAGGCATCGTCGTCGGCGCGAATGCATCGTGGCTCGATGTCTTCGGCTTTGCGCGCGACGGACAGGTCATCGGCCAGCCGCTGATGGACTTGTTCGAGGAGACCTCGCACACCGCACTGAAGGGCGCGCTGGTTGCGTGCCTGCAGGGTCGCTGGACGGATCATGTGCTGCGGGCTGATGGCCGGCGCGCCGACGGCACCATGCTGCCGCTCGAGTTCGTGCTGTCACAAGGCGAATTCGATGGCGAGCCTTGCGTGCGGCTCATCGTGCCGGCACGCAAGCGTGACGAACATGAACTCGCGAACGAGCTGGCGGACTCCGTGCGCCGGGACCCCGCGACCGGTCTTCACTACCGCCGGCCGCTGCTCGAGACGATCGGCGCCCGTATCATGACGCCGGCGCGCGGCGGCGTACGCTATCTTGCATTGCTGCGCCTCGACAAGTTCGCCACTCTCGAGAAGGAAGTCGGCGCGCTCGCGAGCGATCAGTTGCTCGTCGAGTTCGCGGGGATGCTGCGCGAGCATGTGAGCGCAACGGACCTCGCGGGGCATTTCAGCGGCACCGCCTTCCTGGTGCTGCTCGAGCGCGGCAACGAACGCGACGTCGAGACCTGGGCCGAGCAGTTCGTCGCGCGCATCGCGAAGCATGTGTTCCATGTCGGCACGAAAACCCTTGGCGCCACGTGTTCGATCGGCCTTGGTGTCGTGCCGCACGGCAACCCGAACCTCGATGACGCGATCCAGGATGCCGTCGACGCCTGTCGCCGTGCTCGCCATCAGGGCGGCGGGCGGGTCGCGACGCTCGACCGCGCCGACAACGATTCACGCGTGCAGGCCTACGACCAGATCTGGGTCAAGCACATCAAGGCAGCCTTGATGGAGAACCGGTTCCGGCTCGTGCAACAACCGGTCGCATCGCTGCGGGGCGACGATCCGCAGATGTTCGATGTGCTGGTACGCATGCTCGACCACCAGAAGAAGGAGGTCCTGCCGGCCGACTTCATGGCGGCCGCCGAGCGCAACGATCTGCTGCGCAACATCGACCGATGGGTCGTCGGCGCCGCGCTGTCGTTCGCGGCGCAGCGCCGCCCCGGCTGCCTCTTCGTGCGCCTCGCCAGGGACAGCCTCCTCGATCCCTCGTTTCCTGACTGGCTCGATGGGCAGCGCAGGGCCACAAACGCCGACCCGGTCCGTGTGTGTTTTCAGGCCACCGAGGAGATCGCGGCGTCCCACGTGCGGCAGATCAAGACGCTCGCCGACGCCTTCAAGGCCCGCGGCTTTCGCTTCGCGATCGAACGCTTCGGCGGAGGCCGCGACCCCAAGGGCCTGCTCGAAGCGATGCCGATCGATTTCATCAAGATCGATGGCGCGCTGGTCCAGGGCCTCGCCGGCGATGTCGAACTGCAGCAGCAGGTGCGTGCGCTCGTGGACGCCGCGACGAAGCGCGGCATCGAAACGATTGCCGAGCGCGTCGAGGACGCGAACACGATGGCCGTGCTGTGGCAGCTGGGCGTGCAGTTCATCCAGGGCTATTTCGTCAACGCCCCCGAAGACGTGCACATCTGACTCGCGCTCAGCCCACCGCGAGCCCCTGCACTGTCCGCCATCCGCGCGGCAGCACGGCGCCGCGCTGTGCACGCTCCCCGCGGTAGTCCGCGAGCTCTGCGGTCGAGAGCGTCATGCGTCGCTCGCCGGACAGCACGATGAGCGAGCCGCCGGGCGGCACCACTGCGATGCCGACCAGCACTTCCTCGCGGGCTTCGGCCTTCCTGCCCGGAA
Organism: Pseudomonadota bacterium; assembly: GCA_963204795.1. GTDB lineage: Bacteria > Pseudomonadota > Gammaproteobacteria > Steroidobacterales > Steroidobacteraceae > CADEFQ01. The sequence goes on from CAUJHX010000001.1 coordinate 22,201, forward strand.
TACCGAAAAGCTTGTTGCCCTTGCCCTTCGGCAGCTCCGGCACCTCGGATGCCGGAAACACGAGCAGCTTGCCTTCGCTGTTGACGACCGCGACGAGTGAATCGGCGGAAGCCACCGGCACGGGCGGCAGCACGAGCGCCTTGTCCGGCACCGACAGCACGGCCTTGCCCGCTTTGCGGTCCGTCAGCAACTCCCGGATGCGCACCGTGAAGCCATAGCCTGCGTCCGACGCCACCAGCCACAGATCATCGGGCTCGCCCATCAGCACGCCGGCGAATCTCGCCCCGTCCGGTGGATCGAGACGCCCGGACAGCGGCTCGCCCTGGCCGCGAGCGGAAGGCAAGGTGTGCGCCGCGAGACTGTACGCCCGCCCGGTGCTGTCGATGAAGATGGCGGGCTGCAGACTGCGGCCGCGCGCCACAGCCTGGAACGCATCACCGCTCTTGTATGACAGCGTGAGCGGATCGATTTCGTGGCCCTTCGCGGCGCGCACCCAGCCCGCCGTCGACAGGACGACCGTCACCGGCTCGTTGGTCAACAGTTCCTTCTCATCGATCGCCTGCGCCGCCTCGCGCTCGACGATCTTCGAGCGACGCTCGTCGCCGTATTTCTCCGCATCCGCGCGCAGCTCGTCGGCAACGAGCTTGCGCAGCTTTGCCTTGCTCTTGAGTGTCGCGTCGATTTCGTCACGCTCGTCCGACAGCGCCTGCTGCTCCTCGCGGATCTTCATCTCCTCGAGCCTGGCGAGGTGGCGCAGCTTCGTCTCGAGAATCGCTTCCGTCTGTTCCTCCGAGAGCTTGAAGCGCTTCATCAGCACCGGCTTGGGTTCGTCTTCCCGGCGGATGATGCGGATCACCTCATCGAGGTTGAGGTAGACAGCGAGCAGGCCTTCGAGGATGTGCAGGCGCCGCGCCACCTTGTCGAGCCGCCACTCGAGCCGCCGGCGCACGGTGCCGATGCGAAACTCGAGCCATCCGGCCAGCAGATCGCGCAGCCCCATCACGCGCGGCCGACCATCGAGATCGATGATATTGAGGTTGACGCGGTAGTTGCGCTCGAGATCGGTGGTGGCGAAGAGGTGCGCCATCAGCTGCTCGAGGTCGACGCGGTTCGAGCGCGGCACGATCACGAGGCGGGTCGGGTTCCTGTGATCCGACTCGTCGCGCAGATCCTCGACCATCGGCAGTTTCTTCGCGCGCATCTGCTCGGCGATCTGCTCCTGCACGCGCGCGCCCGACACCTGGTGCGGCAGGCGCGTGATCACGATGTTGCCGTCCTCTACGGTGTAGACGGCGCGGGCCTTGTAACTGCCGATGCCCTTGTCGTAGAACTCGACGAGATCGGAGCGGGGCGACACGATCTCTGCGCCCGTCGGCAGGTCCGGCCCCTTGACGAACTTCATCAGCGCGCGCGTGGTCGCCTCCGGCTCCTCGAGCAGATGCAGGCAGGCGGCCGCGACCTCGCGCAGGTTGTGCGGCGGGACGTCGGTTGCCATGCCCACCGCAATGCCGGAAGTGCCATTCAGCAGGAGGTTCGGCAATCGTGCCGGCAGCATCGCCGGCTCCTCGAGCGTGCCATCGAAGTTCGGCTGCCAGTCGACCGTGCCGTCGCCGAGTTCCCGCAGCAGCACTTCCGCGTAACGCGTCAGCTTCGCCTCGGTATAGCGCATCGCCGCGAACGACTTCGGGTCGTCGGAAGATCCCCAGTTGCCCTGACCGTCGATGACCGGATAGCGGTACGAAAACGGCTGCGCCATCAGCACCATCGCCTCGTAGCAGGCGCTGTCGCCGTGCGGATGGAACTTGCCGATCACGTCACCGACGGTGCGTGCAGACTTCTTGTGCTTGGAAGCCGCCGACAGCCCGAGTTCGCTCATCGCGTAGATGATGCGACGCTGCACCGGCTTCAGGCCGTCGCCGAGCGCCGGCAGCGCGCGATCGAGGATCACGTACATCGAATAGTCGAGGTACGCCTTCTCCGTGAAGGCCCTGAGCGCCTGCTTCTCGATGCCTTCGAAGTTCAGTTCCTGGTCCTGCATGGGTGTGCAAATCTCTCCTCGGGTCAATCATCCAGGCAGCGCGAACGACCCGACCTCACACTTGCGCGAGATTGCCCTTGTGCTCGAGCCATTCACGCCGGTCGCCCGCGCGCTTCTTCGCGAGCAGCATGTCCATCAGCTGATCCGCCTGATCCCCGGCATTCACCGTGAGTTGCACCAGCCGTCGCGTGCGCGGATCCATCGTCGTTTCGCGCAGTTGCGAGGGATTCATTTCGCCCAGCCCCTTGAAGCGCGTGACGACCGGCTTCGCGCGCGCCTTCTCCGCTTCGAGCCGCTTCAGGATTGCATCGCGCTCGGCTTCATCGAGCGCGTACCTGACACTCTTGCCCGCGTCGATGCGAAAGAGCGGCGGCATCGCGACGTGCACATGACCATGCGTCACGAGCGGGCGGAAATGCCGCAGGAACAGTGCGCAGAGCAGCGTCGCGATGTGCTGACCGTCGGAATCGGCGTCGGCGAGGATGCAGACCTTGTGGTAGCGCAGCTCGGAGAGATCGGCCGAGCCCGCGTCGATGCCGAGCGCGACACTGATGTCGTGCACCTCCTGCGAGTTGCCGATGTCGCGCGCATCGACTTCCCAGGTGTTCAGGATCTTGCCCCGCAGCGGCATGATCGCCTGGAATTCACGATCGCGCGCCTGCTTCGCCGAGCCGCCGGCGGAGTCGCCTTCCACGAGGAACAGTTCCGAGTGCACGGGATCCTGCGAGGTGCAATCGGCGAGCTTGCCCGGCAGTGCCGGCCCGCTCGCGATGCGCTTCCTCTGCACGCGCTGCGCAGCCTTCAGCCGCTCCTGTGCGTTTGCGATCGCAAACTGCGCGATGCGCTCGCCGGCGTCCGGATGCTGGTTGAGCCACAGCGCGATCGCATCCTTCGTGTAATTCTCGACGAGCTGCGCGGCATCGCGCGAGCCGAGCCGCTCCTTCATCTGTCCGGCAAACTGCGGTTCGCGGATCTTGATCGAGAGCACAAAACTCACCCGGTCCCATACGTCCTCGGCGGTGAGCTTCACGCCGCGCGGCACCAGATTCCTGAACTCGCAAAATTCGCGTACGGCGCTCACGAGCCCGGCACGCAGACCATTGACGTGGGTCCCGCCGTCCACCGTGGGGATGAGGTTGACGTAGCTTTCGGCCACCGCCGCGCCGCCGCCCGGCACCCAGGCAAGCGCGTACGACACGGAGTCGCTGTCACCGTCGCGCTTGCCTGCAATAGGCTCGGTCGGCAGCCGCTCGACATCGCCCAGTTCGTCGTTGAGGTAGGCGCCGAGGTCGCCGGTGAAAAACCACTCGTCCTGCTCGCCGCTCGTCTCGTTCGTGAACTTCACGCGCAGCCCGGGGCACAGCACCGCCTTTGCCTTGAGCACGTGTCGCAGCTGCGGAACCGAGAATTTCCCGGCGTCAAAGAACTTCGGATCGGGCCAGAAGCGCACGGTAGTACCCGTATTGCGCTGCCCCACCGCGCCGATCACTTCGAGCTTCGAGGCGACCTTGCCGTCCTTGAAGCTGATGTTGTATTCCTTGCCACCGCGGCGAATCCAGCACTCGAGATGGTTCGACAGCGCGTTCACCACCGATACACCCACGCCGTGCAAGCCGCCCGAGAACTTGTAGGCGGTGTCCGAGAACTTCCCGCCCGCGTGCAGGCGCGTGAGAATCAGTTCGACACCACTCACCTTCTCTTTCGGGTGGATGTCGACCGGCATGCCGCGGCCGTTGTCGATGACTTCGAGCGAACCGTCCTTGTAGAGCGTGACTGCGATCTCGTCGCAATGGCCGGCCAGCGCTTCGTCGACGCTGTTGTCGATCACCTCGTGCGCGAGGTGGTTCGGGCGGCTCGTGTCCGTGTACATCCCCGGCCTGCGCCGCACGGGCTCGAGACCGGTAAGGACTTCGATGTCGGAGGCGTTGTACGTCTGGCTCATGAGGCGGCGCGGATTCTAGCAGACGCTGCGCGCGCTACGGGCTACGGGCGACGGGCTGCGGGCTGCGGGCAAGAGGCGCGGTGTCATGCGGCGACGGGCGTTGAGAGCGCCGAGGGGCGACGGATGAAGCGAGGCGACCGCGACACTTCCGATTCTGACGACATCATGCGCCGCGCGCCGCCTCTTGCCCGCAGCCCGTAGCGCGTCGCCCGTAGCCCACAGCGCGCTGGGCGCTTCACCCCGTCTGCAGATCCTCGACCAACGCGCGACGCGTATCGTCGGCGACCAGGACGCTGTGCGAATACTGCGGATGATCGATGCCCGCGCGGAGCGCGGCAGCGCCCGCGCGCAGTGCAGCGATCATTGCATCGGTGAGCTCGAAGCGCAGGAAATGCACCGCGGAAGTCTTCTCCTCGTTCTCGCGTTCGAGGTCCTCGTCGGCAATCGCAAATACGCGCTCGTGACCGCCGACCTGCACCCAGCAGCGATCCTCGATGCCGCGCAGCTCCGTGAGGCGCTGCGCCCGCTCGCGCGGGTCGACGAACTCGATCAGCAGCGTCACCTTCCAGTTGCGCCCTTCAGGAATCAGCGGGTTATAGGCGCCGAGTTCGTCGGCGATGCCTTCAGCCTCGAAGATGCGCTCGACGCGCAGCATTTCCTGCACCTGGTACTGGATCGTCAGGCGGTCCTCGAAGCACCAGGTGGCGTTCGGACCCACGGCGAGCTGGCGGGCGCGCTTGTGCGCGATCACGCGCTCGCGGAATGCCGCCCGCTCGCGCGCGTACTGTTCGAGCGGGAGCAGGTCCGCTGGTGTCAGCGCCGTCACAGGCCGTACGCCGTGCGCAGCAAGCGCAGCGGATGCTCGGGCTCGCGCGCGCCATCGAGCCCGCTCGCGATCTGGTGCCCGGCCATCGGGCAGTCACTCGAATAGTGGTCGGCGGCGGCGGCGGCGACCCGGTCGATCACCGGCTTGCCGATCTTCATTGAAGCTGCGCGATATTCCTTCTTCACCGCATACGTGCCGTTGTGGCCGGAACAGCGCTCGATCACATCGACCGTGGTACCGGGCACCAGCCGCAGCAGGTCGCGCGTCTTGAGCCCGATGTTCTGCACGCGCAGGTGGCAAGGCACGTGGTAGCTGACCTTGCCGAGCGAGCCCTTGAAATCGGTGCGCAGCAGCCCCGCCTTGTGCCGCAGCATCAGGTATTCGAACGGATCGAACATCGCCTCCGCGACGGCCTTTACTGCGGCATCATCCGGGAACATGAGCGGCAACTCCTGCTTGAACATCAGCACGCACGAGGGAATCGGCGCGACGATGTCGTGACCGGCGTCGATGAGTGCCTTGAGCTGCGGGATGTTCGCTTCCTTGTAGCGCGCCACTGTCTCGAGGTCGCCGAGTTCGAGCTTCGGCATGCCGCAACATTTCTCGCTCCCGACCACGGTCACGGGGATGCCGTTGTGCGCAAAAACCGCGACGAGATCCTCGGGCAACGCGGTCTCATTCCTGTTGCCGTAGCAGGTCACGAAGAGGGCCACCTTGCCGCGGGTCGATTCGGTCGGCGTGGCAGTGAGCGTCCCGTTGCGGGCACTACGGGCCATCTGCGCCCGGGCACGCGCCCGGCCTGTGCGCGAGTGGTATTTCGGCAGCGGCGCGGTGCGATCGACGCCAAGGGTTTTCTCGAGCACGGCCCGGCCCGCTTTCGTGCCGTTCACCGCGTTCACGACTTCGGCGACCACCGGAATGCCTGCCAGCGCACCGACCGTGCCGGTGGAGGTCAGGAGCCTGTCGCGAAACCGCGTACCGCCTTTCTTCGCCTTCACTGCCTTGGCGCGCAGCATCAGGTGCGGGAAATCGATATTGAACGGATGCGGCGGCACGTACGGGCACTTCGTGAGGAAGCACATGTCGCAGAGGTAGCAGTGATCGACGACGTCCTGAAACACCCGTTTGTCGACGCCCTCGAGCTCGCCGCTGTCGGTTGCATCGATCGCATCGAACAATGTCGGAAATGCGTTGCACAGCGCGAAGCAGCGCCGGCAGCCGTGGCATATGTCGAAGACGCGCTCGAGTTCCTTCTCGAGCGCGGCCTCGTCGTAGAACGCCGGGTTCTGCCAGTCGATCGGATGGCGCGTGGGTGCCTCGAGGCTGCCCTCGCGCGGTCCGGCTCCGTTCGTCACAGCGTGTCGAGCGCCTTCTGGAAGCGGTTCGCGTGCGAGCGTTCCGCCTTTGCGAGCGTCTCGAACCAGTCGGCGATTTCACCGAAACCTTCTTCGCGCGCTGCCTTCGCCATGCCCGGGTACATGTCGGTGTACTCGTGCGTCTCGCCAGCGATCGCTGCCTTGAGGTTCAGCTTCGTGTCACCGATCGGCAGACCCGTGGCCGGATCGCCCGACGCCTCGAGATATTCGAGGTGGCCGTGGGCGTGGCCGGTCTCGCCTTCAGCGGTCGAGCGAAACACGGCCGAAACGTCGTTGAAGCCTTCGACATCCGCCTTGGCTGCGAAGTAGAGATAGCGTCGGTTGGCCTGGGACTCCCCCGCGAACGCGTCCTTCAGATTCTGTTCGGTCTTCGTACCCTTGAGCGCCTTCATTGGGAGTCCTCCGTTGTTAGACTGAGTCTAAAGAAGGCATGGACTGTAGTCCGCCGGGCGGGACGCGTCAACCTGCGCGCAGCGCTGCATCTGCGTTGACCGGCTGACCTTCACCTCGGTAACGTGGCGCCACTTTTTCCCCGTGGGTATCGCGTTGAGCAAAGCAGCCAAAGCGCCGGATTTCGAGAAGGCGCTCAGTGAGCTCGAGCAGCTCGTGGAGCGGCTCGAGCGCGGCGACCTGCCGCTCGACGACGCACTCAAGACCTTCGAGCGCGGCGTCGCCCTCACCCGCCAGTGCCAGGAAGCCTTGAAAGCAGCACAGGCCAGGGTCGAAATCCTTGCTGCGCGTGGCGATGGCACGTCTGTCGAGCCTTTCGAGCCGGACGACGACGCCGGGTGAGCGGCACCATGTTCGAGGCGCGCGTCGCGAGCCTCCAGGATCGCATCGAAGCGGTGCTCGATCGCGCGCTCACCCTGCCGGACGCCGCGACCGCAAGGCTGCGCGACGCAATGCGCTACAGCGTCCTCGGCGGAGGCAAGCGCCTGAGGCCGGTGCTGGTTTACGCCACGGGTTCAGCGCTCGGCGCACCCCTCGAGGCGCTCGATGCGCCCGCGGCCGCGGTCGAGCTGATCCATGTCTACAGTCTCATCCACGACGATCTCCCTGCGATGGACGACGACGATCTGCGTCGCGGCCGGCCCACTTGCCATCGCGCATTCGACGAGCCCACCGCACTCCTTGCCGGGGATGCGCTGCAGGCGCACGCATTCGAAGTGCTCTCGCAGCCGCTGCCCGGCGATCCGGTGCAGCTCGCCGGCAGGCAGATCGCGATGATCCGCGTGCTTGCCGCCGCGATTGGCACGAGTGGCATGGCCGGTGGCCAGGCGATCGATCTCGAATCCATCGGGTGCGCGCTTGACGTGCCGGCGATCGAAAACATGCACCGCCGCAAGACAGGGGCGCTGATCCGCGCGAGCGTGCTGCTCGGAGCGATTGCCGCCGGGGTGGACACGGGCGATCGCTACGAAGCGCTGGCCCGTTTCGGAGCGGAAGTCGGCCTTGCTTTCCAGATCCAGGACGACATTCTCGATGTCGAGGGCAGCGCGGCCAGGCTCGGCAAGACACCGGGTGTCGATGCCGCGCGCACCAAACCCACCTACGCCACCCGTGCCGGCCTCGCGGAGGCGCGTCTTCTGGCTCACGCTGCCCACGATCGCGCCGTCGCGGCACTGACTCCGCTCGGCGCTGCGGCGGATGTGCTCGCGCACCTTGCGCGCTACATCGTGCGTCGCGAACACTGAGCGCGCGTGTAAACTTTCCGGACACGCATGAGCATTTCCGCCGACACCTACCCGACGCTGGCCGCCGTCGCCCGCTCTCCCGCCGACCTGCGGAATCTGCACGAGTCCCAGCTCGCCGCGGTGACCGACGAGTTGCGTTCGTACCTGATCAATACGGTCGCCACGCGCGGCGGTCATTTTGCCGCGGGGCTCGGCACGGTCGAGCTGACGGTCGCGCTGCATTATGTCTTCGAGACGCCTCGCGATCGCATCGTCTGGGACGTCGGCCATCAGGCTTATCCGCACAAGGTTCTGACCGGCCGGGGCGACCGGCTCGACACGATCAAGCAGAAGGGAGGTCTTGCGCCCTTTCCGACGCGCGCCGAGAGCGAGTACGACACCTTCGGCGTCGGACACTCGAGCACCTCGATCAGCGCCGCGCTCGGCATGGCCGTGGCTGCGGCGCGGCGTGGCGAACAGCGCAGCGTCGTCGCGATCATCGGCGATGGCGCGCTCACCGCGGGTCTCGCCTGGGAGGCGATGCTCAACGCCGATGCGCGCAAGGCGAATCTCATCGTCGTTCTGAACGACAACGACATGTCGATATCAGAGAATGTCGGGGCGCTGTCGCGCTATCTCACGCGGATCATTTCGAGCCGCACCTATGCGATGGTGCGTGCAGGCGGCAAGAAGTTCCTCGAACCGATGCCGACGATGCGCGAATTCGCGCGTCGCTCCGAGGAACATCTGAAGGGCATGGTGCTGCCGAGCACGCTGTTCGAAGAGCTGGGTTTCACCTACCACGGCGTGGTCGATGGCCACGACGTGAAGGAGCTCGTGAGTACGTTGCGCCGATTGCGCGGCCGCGAAGGGCCGCAGTTCCTGCACATCAAGACCCGCAAGGGAAAAGGCTATGCGCCGGCGGAGGCCGACCCGATCAAGTGGCACGGCCCGGGCCCCTTCGATCCGGCGAGCGGCACGATCTTCAAGGAAGCAGCGAGCGGGCCGAGCTATTCGCAGGTGTTCGGCGACTGGCTCTGTGACATGGCCGCACGCGACGAGCGCATCATCGGCATCACCCCTGCGATGCGCGAAGGCTCGGGCCTCGTCGGGTTCTCGAAGCGCTTTCCCGATCGCTATTTCGATGTCGCGATTGCCGAGCAGCACGCGGTGACCTTCGCGGCGGGCCTCGCATGCGAGGGTCTGAAGCCGGTGGTGGCGATCTACTCCACCTTCCTGCAGCGCGCCTACGATCAACTGATCCATGACGTTGCGCTGCAGAACCTGCCCGTGGTGTTCGCGCTCGATCGCGCTGGCCTCGTCGGCAGCGACGGCGCGACCCACCAGGGCAGCTTCGACCTCTCGTTCCTGCGCTGCATCCCGAACATGGTGGTCATGGCCCCCGCCGACGAAAATGAATGCCGGCAGATGCTCTACACCGCAACCACGCTGCCCGGCCCGGCGGCGGTGCGTTATCCACGCGGCGCGGGCCCCGGCGCGAAGATCGCTGCCGCCATGACCGCCCTGCCCGTCGGCAAGGCCGAAATCCGCCGCGAAGGCCGCAGCGGTCTGCTCGTGCTCGCCTGGGGCACCATGCTGGAAGGTGCCACGGCCATCGGCGACCGGTTCGACGCGACGGTCGTGAACATGCGCTTCGTGAAACCGCTCGACGATGCACTCGTGCTGCAGCTCGCCGCGCGGCACCGTGCAGTGCTGACCCTCGAGGAAAACGTGGTGGCGGGAGGCGCGGGGTCCGCTGTCACGGAACTGCTGGCCGCTGAACAGATCATGGTGCCACTGCACTCGCTCGGCATTCCGGACCGGTTCATCGAGCACGGCTCGCGCGAGGAATGTCTCGCGATGGCGGGGCTCGACACGCCGGGCCTCCTCGCGGCAACCGACCATTGGTGGACAGCGCTGACGGCCAGCCCGGCCCGAGCCCGTATAATGGCGCCATGACCCCGATCGCAACCGCACCCCGACCTCACGGTCACGCCGTCGAAGACGTCCAGGGCCACGCCGACACCCGCCGCATTCCGATCAACAAGGTCGGGATCAAGGAGATCACGCACCCGGTGCGCGTGAAGGATCGCGCCGAGGGCGAGCAACACACGATCGCCACCTTCAACATGTACGTGAACCTGCCCCACAATTTCAAGGGCACGCACATGTCGCGCTTCGTCGAGATCCTGCATCGGCAACGCGAGATCTCCGTCGACTCGTTCCGCGCGATGCTGGAGGAGATGACGGGCCGCCTCGAGGCCGATGCCGGCCACATCGAGATGTCCTTTCCGTTCTTCGTGATGAAGTCGGCACCGGTGTCCGGCGTAAAGAGCCTGATGGACTACCGTGCGGCCCTGATCGGCGAGCATCGTCACGGCACGACTTCGCTGTGGCTGAAAGTGGTCGTGCCGGTGACGAGCCTGTGCCCGTGCTCGAAGAAGATTTCCGACCGGGGTGCGCACAACCAGCGCTCGCACGTCACGATCGAAGTGAAGCTGCACAGCCACATGTGGATCGAGGAGCTTATCGACGTCGCCGAATCCGAAGCATCCTGCGGGCTCTATGGCATCCTGAAGCGACCCGACGAGAAGTACGTCACCGAGCACGCCTACGACAATCCGAAGTTCGTCGAAGACCTGGTACGCGACGTCGCGGTGCGCCTGAATCGCGACGACCGCATCGCGGCCTACGTAATCGAGGCCGAGAACTTCGAGTCGATCCACAACCACTCGGCCTATGCGCGGGTCGAACGCGACAAGGACGCTGCACCGGCTCCGCTCGCGCCGGCTCCGGTCCGTTAGCAGCTCGCGAGCGGCGCGCGCGTCGCGAGGAGGTCAAAGCGCGTGCCCCGCGCGCTGTGCCGGGCAAGGTAGTCAGCGAGTGAGTCCCCGATCCGCTCGACACGTGTCCCGCGCACGGCGTGGACGACACTGAAGGCCGCGCCGACAAGCGCGGCAAACTGCGCGACACTGCAGCCCTGCTCCGCGAGCTGCTCGGACGCAAATTCCACGTAGAGCGCGCGTGTCCGGGGCAGCACCGCGCTCGCGCCGCGCAGCACCTGTACTTCGAAACCCTCGGCATCGACGACGAGGAGATCGACCCCGGGCCAGGTCTGCGGTACGGACGCATCGAGCGTGACGACCGGCACTTCGATCTCGCCACCCGGACTCAGGCGGCTGTTGCCTGAATTGACCGGATTCTCGGTAAAGCGCGCCGTGCCGGGCGCATCGCCCACCGCGCTCGCCTCCACGCGCACGCCAGCGAGTCCGTTCAGCACAAGGTTCATCGCGAGCAATCGGCGGTTGCGTGGGCTCGGCTCGAAAGCGAGGGTGGATGGTGCCCCGCACACCCGGGCGAGCGGAATCAGCACGCTGCCGATGTGCGCGCCGACCACGACGAGACGCGCGCCCGGCGCAACGAGGGATTGCAGCAG
>CAUJHX010000002.1 GCA_963204795.1 Pseudomonadota bacterium
TCGAGCTCGCTTGCCCGCACGCTCTTGCCCCGCGGCACGCCGCTCGGGTCGGTGATGAAGATCTGCACCGCGTCGATGTCCGGATGCATCGCGAGGAAGCGCTGCAGCTCTTTCATGCGAGTTCTCCGAGGCAGGCATCCAGCGCTGCCACGAGGCGGTCCGCATCGGTGGCCGCGGTGACCGGCGAGTACAGCATCATGTTGTGGAAGGGTGTGAGCAGGCAGCCGCGGTTCAACAGATAGAGGTGCATCGCCTGCTCGAGGGTCGGTTGCATCCGCGCTGTCGCCTGCGTGCCGTTGCGTGGCGGCTCACCGAAGCCAATTTCGAGCCGCGCGCCGACGCGAGTGACATGCCAGTTGGGGCGGCGACGGGCGAAGAGCGCCCGCAGCTTCGCCTCGAGATCGGCGGCGCCGGTGAGCATGGGCGCATAGGTCTCAGGCGTGTGCAGGGCTGCGAGCGCTGCCGCAAGCGCCGCGAGTGCGAGCGGGTTTGCCGCGAGCGTCGTGCCCATGCCCGTGTGGCCGTGATCCTCGTGCCGGTCCGCGAGCACCCCGCGCATGCGCGCCTCGACCTCGGCGGTGAAGCCATACACCGCGCAGGGCACGCCGCCGGCAATCGCCTTGCCGCACACGAGGAGATCGGGCTCGAGGCCGTGCGTGCGCGTGTAGCCGCCAACTCCCGACGACAGCGTATGGGTATCGTCGATGATCAGCAGGGTGCCGTGCCTGCGGCTCAGGTCGCGCAATGCACTGTGCAGGCCCGGCTGTGGCAGCACCATGCCCGTATTGGTCATGACGGGCTCGTACAACAGCGCGGCGACGTCGCCTCCGCGCAGGGCCGACTCGACACCCGCGAGATCATCGAATTCGACTGCCACCGCACTGGCGCGTACGTCGATGGCAGCGCCTATGCCGCCGGGTCGCAGCATGATTTCATCCACGGTACCGTGGTAGCAGCCGCGAAACACGAGCGTCTGTGCGCGGCGCGTGATCGCGCGCGCCCAGCGCAGTGCCGCACGATTCGCATCGGTCGCCGTCTGGGTCATCTGCCAGAACGGCAAGCCGAAGAGCCGCGCCAGTCCTTCGCCGACTGCGGCGGCGCGCTCGCCGGGCAGCATGGCTGTGAGGCCGCGCGCAGCCTGTGCCGCCACCACCTGCACCACCGCTGGCGGTGAATGCCCGAACATCGCCCCGGTGTCCCCGAGGCAGAAGTCAGCGTACTGACAGCCATCGACGTCGGTGAGTCGCGCACCGCTCGCCTCCCGCAAGATGAGCGGGAACGGCGTGCCCCAGTCGCGCATCCAGTGCATGGGCACGCCGTTCAGCCAGTGCGCCGCGAGCCGCCCGGCATGCGCCGCCGAAACGGGGTGTTCCGCAGTGAATCGAGCCGCTTCCTCCGCGGCGAGCGCCGCGACCCGGCGCGGCTCGAACATGGTCAGCGACGGCCTTTGCGTGCCGGTTTTGCCCTGGTCCTGGGCTTTGGCTTCGGTTTGGGCTCGGACTTTGGCTCGGGCTTCGACTCGGGCTTGGCCTCCGGTTTGGCCTCGGGCTTGGCCTCGGTTTTCTTCTCCTCCTTCGGCTCTTCCTTCTTCTCCTCGACGAGATTGCGCTTCGCTTCCTTGTCCGATTTGAAGTCGGTCTCGTACCAGCCGCTGCCCTTCAGGCGAAAGACGGGCGCCGACAGCAGTTTCTTCAGCGCGAGCCGGCCGCAGTCGGGGCACTTGCGCAGCGGCGCGTCCGTGATCTTCTGCATGGCCTCGAGATAGTGGCCACAGCTGCCACACTGATATTCATAGAACGGCATGAACCCTCCCGGCGCCGATTCTACGGGGAATCGGCGCGGCGGATCAGACGCTCTTCTCGAACGCCAGTCTGCCCTCGTGCAGGGCCGCACGGATGTGGTCCCCCGGCCCGAACTGACCCGAGAGCAGTGCCTGCGCGAGCGGATTTTCGATCTGCTGCTGGATCGCGCGCTTCAGAGGCCGCGCGCCGTACACCGGATCGAAGCCAGCCTCGCCAAGCTGGTCGCGCGCCGCCGGATCGAGCGTCAGCCCGATGTCGCGCTCCGCCAGCCGCTGCTTCAGGTGCACCAGCTGGATATCGACGATCCTCCTGATCTCCGCCGTGCCGAGCGGACGGAACACGCAGATGTCGTCGATGCGATTGATGAACTCGGGCCGGAACTGCTGCTGCACGATCTCCATCACCGCGCTCTTCATGCGCGTGTAGTTGCCCTCGCCCGCGAGCTCCTGGATCACGTTCGAGCCGAGGTTCGAGGTCATGATCACGACGGTGTTCCTGAAATCGACGGTGCGACCCTGACCATCGGTCAGGCGGCCATCGTCGAGCACCTGCAGCAGCACGTTGAACACGTCGGGATGCGCCTTCTCGACTTCGTCGAGCAGGATCACGGCGTACGGCCGGCGGCGCACGGCCTCGGTGAGATAGCCGCCCTCTTCGTAACCGACATAGCCTGGGGGGGCGCCGATGAGCCGGGCCACGGAGTGCTTCTCCATGAACTCCGACATGTCGATGCGCACCATGGATTCTTCCGTGTCGAACAGGAACTCAGCGAGCGCCTTGCACAGTTCAGTCTTGCCGACACCGGTCGGGCCGAGGAACAGGAACGAACCGTTGGGCCGGCGCGGATCGGCGAGCCCGGCGCGTGAACGCCGGATCGCGTTCGACACGATGCGCACGGCTTCATCCTGGCCGACGACGCGGCGCGACAGCGCCTCCTCCATGCGCAGGAGTTTTTCCTTCTCGCCCTCGAGCATCTTCGAGACCGGAATGCCGGTCCACTTGGAGACGACTTCCGCGATTTCCTCGTCGGTTACCTTGTTGCGGACGAGCTGGGTCTCCTTCTGCTCGGCGGCCTGCGCCTGCGCGAGCTTCTTCTCGAGTTCCGGCACGCGGCCGTACTGCAGCTTTGCAACCTCGCCGAGGTCGCCCTTCCTGCGCGCGGTCTCCATCTCGAGCTTGACCTTCTCGAGCTCTTCCTTGATCGAGGCGGCGCCCTGCAGGGTCGCCTTCTCGCTCTTCCAGATCTCCTCGAGATCGGCGTACTCCTTCTCGAGCTGGGCGAGCGACTCCTCGAGCGCGGCGAGGCGCTTTTTCGACGCCTCGTCCTTCTCGTTCTTCAGCGCCTCCTGCTCGATCTTGAACTGGATGATGCGCCGCTCGAGCTTGTCGAGCGCTTCGGGCTTGGAGTCGATCTCCATGCGGATACGCGCGGCGGCTTCGTCGATCAGGTCGATCGCCTTGTCGGGAAGCTGGCGGTCCGCGATGTAGCGGTGCGACAGGGTCGCCGCGGCGACGATCGCCGGATCGGTGATGTCGACGCCGTGGTGCACTTCGTAGCGCTCCTGCAGGCCGCGCAGGATCGCGATCGTGTCCTCGACCGAGGGCTCCTCCACGAGCACCTTCTGGAAGCGCCGCTCGAGCGCGGCATCCTTCTCGATGTATTTGCGGTATTCGTCGAGCGTGGTCGCGCCGACGCAGTGCAGCTCGCCGCGCGCCAGCGCGGGCTTGAGCATGTTGCCGGCATCCATGGCGCCTTCGGCCTTGCCGGCGCCGACCATGGTGTGCAGCTCGTCGATGAAGAGGATGATCTGGCCTTCCTGCTTCGCGAGATCGCCGAGCACGGCCTTCAGCCGCTCCTCGAACTCGCCGCGGAACTTGGCGCCGGCGATCAGCGCGCCCATGTCGAGCGCGAGGATGCGCTTGCCCTTCAGGCCCTCGGGCACCTCGCCGTTGATGATGCGCTGTGCGAGGCCCTCGACGATCGCGGTCTTGCCGACGCCGGGCTCGCCGATCAGCACGGGGTTGTTCTTGGTGCGCCGCTGCAGCACCTGGATCGTGCGGCGGATCTCGTCGTCGCGGCCGATCACCGGATCGAGCTTGCCGCCCGAGGCGCGCGCGGTGAGATCGATGGTGTACTTCTCGAGCGCCTGCCGGCTCTCCTCGGCACCCGGGTCGCTGACGGCCTCGCCGCCGCGCACTTCATCGATCGCCTTCTCGACGGCAGCCTTCGCCGCGCCGGCATCCTTCAGCAGCCTCGCAAGCGTCGCCTTGTCCTCGAACGCCGCGAGCACGAAGAGCTCGCTCGAGATGTACTGGTCGCCGCGCTTCTGCGCGAGCTTGTCGGTGACATTCAGCAGGCGCGAGAGATCGCCCGACACGTGGATCTCGCCCGGCGTGCCCTCGACCTTCGGCAGCCGGTCGACGGCGGCGGCGACCTCGGTGCGCAGACGCGCAATATTGGCACCCGCCTTCAGCAGCAGGGGTCGCGCGGTGCCACCCTGCTGGTCGAGCAGTGCCTGCAGCACGTGCGCAGGCTCCAGCATCTGGTTGTCGGCCCCGAGCGCAATCGACTGGGCGTCGGACAGCGCCGCCTGGAATTTACTCGTCAGTTTTTCCATTCGCATGGCTCTCCCATATTGAGCCACCGCGCCGCATTTCAAGCCCCTTCAGTGGGCCGACCGCTCGATCAGCGCAATGATCAGCACCCCGGCCCCGATCAGCGTGCTCTGCATGAGGCTCGAGCGCAGGTCGGAGCGTCGATGCAGGCCCGGGATCAGGTCTGCCACGGCCACGTAGAGCAGGCTCGCGGCCGCCACGGCGAGCACCCACGGCAGAACTCCGAGCACCGGTTGCAACGAGAACCACGCAGCCACGCCGCCGACGACCGCGGTCAGGCTGGTCGCGAAGTTGCACCAGAGCGCCCGCGCCCGTGACCAGCCGGCGTTCAGCAGCACCGCGAAGTCGCCGACTTCCTGCGGTATCTCGTGCGCCGCCACGGCGAGGGCAGTCGCGATGCCGAGGTTGAAATCGGTGAGAAAAGCCGCGGCGATCAACACGCCGTCGAGGGCGTTGTGCAACGCGTCCCCGACGAGCACGAGCCACGCTGCGGCCTGCTCATGCGGATCGTCGTGGTGCTCCCCGTGGCAGTGTCGCCAGAGCACGAGTTTCTCGAGCACGAAGAAGAGGAGCAGCCCGCCGACGAGCGCGAGGCCGATGCCGTGCGCCCCACCCTCGCCCGCGCCCTCGATGGCATGCGGCAGCAGCGCGAGCAATGCCGCCCCGAGCAGTGCACCCGTGGCGAAACTCACGAGATGCGGCAGGCCGCGCGCCCGCAGACGCGCAGGCAGCAACAGGACGACCACGGCACAGGCGGCGCTCAGGAGGCCGCTCAACGCCGTTGCGATCACGATGATCGCGAGCGTGCTCACGCCGCCATCCAGACGAGCGCCGCCATCCGCCCGCACTGCCCGTCGCGGCGAAAGGAGAAGAAGCGCTCACGGTCCGTGAACGTGCACGATCCGTCTGCGGCAACCGCCCCGACGCCACACGCTGCGAGGCGCCGCTGCGCAAGCTGCGGCAGGTCGCACCACCAGCGATCGCCGTGACCGCGCTGAAACGCCCTGGTGGCGCCGGCGTCTCCTTCGAGGAACGCGCTGCGCACCTCCTCGCCCACCTCGAAGTGCCGCGGGCCGATGCAGGGCCCGAGCCAGGCCACGAGGTCGCCGGCCGGCGCACCCATCGCGCGCACGGTCGCCTCGAGTACGCCCGCTGCCAGCCCCCGCCAGCCGGCATGCGCGGCACCCACGACCGAACCGTCGCGCGCCGCGAAGAGCACCGGCAGGCAATCGGCCACCATGATTGCGCAGGCCCGGCCGCGAACGCGCGTGACGGCGCCATCGGCGGGACCGCGAGGTGCCACGCCACCCTCGCCCAGTTCGTGGACCGCGATGCCATGGACCTGCTGCAGCCAGACGGGGCTCGAAGGCAGAGCCAGCGCCTGCACGATCCGCCGGCGATTCTCCGCCACCCGCAGCGGGTCGTCACCGACGTGCGCACCGAGATTGAGGGTATCGAAGGGTGCGGCACTGACGCCGCCGCTGCGCAGTGTGAACGCGGCGTGCACTCCTGCGGGGGCTGCCCATTGCGGCGTGATCCACATGGATTGCATGATCCGGTGTCAGACCAATGAATGCGAGGGGTATGAAGCGGATTTTCTGGCTCGCCGTTGCCGCAGTGGGCGCGTATGCGCTCGGCGGTCTCGCCCTCCATCGAGGCGAGAGCATCAACGCGCTGTGGATCATCGTCGCCGCGGTCTGCATCTATGCCATCGGCTTTCGCTTCTACTCGGCCTGGGTGGCGGCGAAAGTGCTTTCGATCGACCCGACCCGCGCCACGCCCGCCGAGCGACTCGACAATGGCCGGGACTTCGTCCCGACGCACCGCTGGATCGTGTTCGGTCATCATTTCGCCGCCATCGCCGGACCCGGCCCGCTGATCGGCCCGACGCTCGCTGCGCAATTTGGTTACCTCCCGGGCACGCTCTGGATCCTCGTCGGCGCCGTGCTCGGTGGCTGCGTGCAGGACATGACGATCCTGCTGCTGTCCACCCGCAGGAACGGTCGCAGCCTTGGGCAGATGGCGCGTGACGAACTGGGGCCGGTCGGCGGTGTGGCCGCGCTCACTGGCACATTCGCGATCATGGTGATCCTGATCGCCGTGCTGGGCCTCGTCATCGTCAATGCGATGAAGCACAGCCCCTGGGCCACCGCGACCGTGTTCGCGACCCTCCCGATCGCCATCCTCGTGGGCCTGTATCTGCGGAACTGGCGCCCCGGCCGGGTGATCGAGGGCTCACTGATCGGCATCAGCCTGCTCCTGCTCGCCGTCGTCGGCGGAGGCTGGATCAACGGCCAACCCTCGATCCGCGGCTGGTTCGATCTCGAGGGCCTCACGCTCGCGTGGTTCGTGATCGGCTATGGCCTGTGCGCCGCGATCCTGCCCGTCTGGTTGCTGCTCGCACCCCGCGACTACCTGTCCGCCTTCCTGAAGCTCGGTACCATCCTGCTGCTCGCCGTCGCGATCGTGTTCGCGCAGCCGGACATCAGGATGCCGGCGATCACGCAATTCATCGACGGCTCGGGCCCGGTCTTTGGCGGCAAGGTGTTTCCGTTCGTCTTCATCACGGTCGCCTGCGGCGCCGTCTCGGGCTTTCACGCGCTCGTCGCGAGCGGCACGACACCGAAGCTGATCGGCTCGGAAGCCGACGTGCGCCTCATCGGCTACGGCAGCATGGCGCTCGAGTCCTTCGTGGCCATCATGGCGATGATCGCGGCGACGCTGCTCGACCCCGGCGTCTACTTTGCGATCAACACCGCGGCGGGCGTGGTGGGCGCGACCCAAGAAGCCGCCGTTGCGACGATTACTTCGTGGGGGTTTCCGGTCACGGTCGAGCAGATGCACACACTCGCGCGCGAGATGGGCGAGAGCACCCTCTTCGCGCGCACCGGCGGGGCGCCCTCGCTCGCCGTCGGCATGGCGAGCATCTTCGCGAGCAGCTTCGGTGCGCACCTGCTCGCG
>CAUJHX010000003.1 GCA_963204795.1 Pseudomonadota bacterium
CCGGCGAGTGTCAGACGGGAACCGAGCGTGCGCGCGTCGACACCCACCCGCACCCACTCCGCAAGCCAGGAAAGAGGAATCTTCATTCAGGCGCCCGCGAACTGGCGCAGGAAGCGCAGGTCGTTTTCGAAGAACAGGCGCAGGTCGTTGACGCCATAGCGCAGCATCGCCAGACGATCGATGCCGAATCCGAACGCATAACCGGTCCAGCGCTCCGCGTCGAGCTTGCACTCCTGAAACACGTTCGGGTGCACCATGCCGCAACCCGCCACCTCGAGCCAGCCTGTCTGCTTGCACACGCGGCAACCGCGGCCATCGCAGAATACGCAGGTGATATCGACTTCGGCCGACGGTTCAGTGAACGGGAAATACGAGGGCCGCAGGCGCAGCGCAAGGTCGCGCTCGAAAAAACCCTGCATGAAGTCATGCAGCGCCGCCTTCATGTTCGCGAAGCTCACATTCTCGCCCACGACGAGTCCCTCGACCTGGTGGAACATGGGTGAGTGCGTGAGATCGTGATCGCAGCGGTACACGCGCCCTGGTGCGATCAGCGCGAGCGGGGGCGGCCGCTCGAGCATCGTGCGCACCTGTACCGGCGAGGTATGCGTGCGCAGGAGTCGCCCATCGGGAAAATAGAAGGTGTCGTGCATCGCCCGCGCCGGATGATCGGGCGGCAGGTTGAGCGCCGTGAAATTGTGGAAATCGTCCTCGATCTCCGGGCCGGCTTCGACCGTGAAGCCCGCATTGCGAAACAGCGTCTCGATACGCAGCCGCGCGAGCGTGACCGGATGCAGCGTGCCGCGCGTCTCTCCGCGTCCCGGAAGGGTCACATCGATGCGCCCGGCGACGAGCGCCTGCTCGACGGCGGCACGCTCGAGCAGCTCGCGCCGTGCCTCGATCGCATCCTGTACGCGCAACTTCGCCTGGTTGATGAGCTGGCCCGCAGCCGGTCGCTCCGCGGCTGGCAAGGCGCCGAGCGCTTTCAGCTGCTCCGTGAGCACGCCCTTCTTGCCGAGCCAGTGCACGCGCGCGGCGTCGAGCGACGACAGTGCATCGCTCGCGCCGATTGCCGCGAGTGCCTCATCCAGCAGACGGGCGAGTTCCGTCACAGCGACTTACGCCGCTGCGAGCGCCGCTTTTGCCTGCTTCGCGATTGCCTCGAAGGCGGGCGCATCGTGCACGGCGATTTCCGCCAGCACTTTGCGATCGATCGTGATGCCGGCCTTGCGCAGACCGTTCACGAGCTGGCTGTACGAAATCTCGTACAGGCGCGCCGCGGCGTTGATGCGCGTGATCCACAGCGCGCGGAACTCGCGCTTCTTCGCGCGACGGTCGCGGTACGCATACTGGCCGGCCTTGATGACCGCCTGCTTCGCAGTGCGGTAGTTCTTGCGACGGGCGTTGTAGTAACCCTTCGCCTTGGAGAGAACCTTCTTGTGACGGCGCCCGGCCGTCACGCCACGCTTGACTCGTGCCATGACTTCTTACCTCGTGCCGTTACTTGTGGTTGGGAAGCAGCTGCGCGAGGCGACCGACGTCGCTCTCGTGCACGAGACTGCTGCCGCCCGAGCGGGCGTGGCGCTTGACCTTGGGGGTCTTGTGGCCGAGGTTGTGACGACGGCCGGCGGCATAGCTCTTGAAGCCCTTCGCCGTCTTGCGAAAACGCTTCGCTGCCGCCCGGTTGGTTTTCAACTTGGGCATGCTCATCTCCTTTTGTAGCCACGGCTCACAGGCAGCGCCCGCGCGCTGCCGCTTGCCTGCGGATCCGCGTCAGCGGATCACTTCTTCTTTGGCGCGAAGACCATCACCATCTGGCGCCCTTCCATGAGCGGGTTCTGCTCGATGCTGCCGACACCGGCCAGATCGACCACCACCCGATCGAGGAGCTTGCGCCCGATCTCCTGATGCGCCATTTCCCGGCCGCGGAACCTCAGGGTCACCTTGGCCTTGTCACCTTCGGTCAGGAAGCGGATCAGGTTCCGCAGCTTGACCTGGTAATCGTTCTCGTCCGTCCCGGGACGGAATTTCACTTCCTTGACCTGGATCTGCTTCTGCTTCTTCTTCGCGGAGTGGGCCTTCTTGTTCTGCTCGAACAGGAACTTGCCGTAATCCATCACTCGCACCACCGGCGGTTCCGCCGTGGGCGACACTTCCACGAGATCGAGCCCAGCGGACGTTGCCATCTGGAGCGCGTCGTATCGGGACATGACTCCCGCCTGGGAGCCGTCGGCTGCAATTACCCGCACTTGCGGTGCGTTGATCTCGTCATTGCGCCGGACGCGCTTTGCTGCAATGGCTATAAATCAGTCCTCCAAAGTTCGGCGCCCACGGCTCTCGAGCTCCTCGCGCAGACGCTTCGCAAACGTCTCCGGCGACATCGTGCCCAGATCCTTGCCGTTACGGGAACGCACGGAAAGCAGGTTCGCGGCGACTTCTTTGTCTCCCGCGACCAGCAGGTACGGTACACGCTGCAGCGTGTGGGCGCGAATCTTAAAGCCCACCTTTTCGTTCCGCAAGTCGCTTTCTACCCGAAACCCCTGATTTTCAAGCGAATCCGCAACTTTTCTGGCGTACTCGTCCTGGCGGTCGGTGATCGTGCACACCACGGCCTGGACGGGCGCGAGCCAGGCGGGCAGCCGGCCGGCATGATGTTCCAGCAGAATCGCGAAAAAGCGCTCCAGCGACCCGAAAATCGCCCGATGCAGCATCACCGGCGTGCGCCGGGCACTTTCCCCGTCGATGTAGTGGGCCCCGAGACGCCCCGGGAGGTTGAGGTCCACCTGCCAGGTACCGCACTGCCAGTCGCGGCCGATCGCGTCCTGCAGGACAAATTCGAGCTTGGGGCCGTAGAAGGCACCCTCGCCGGGATTCAGCGTGTACTCGATGCCCGCCGCCTTCGTCGCCTCGATCAGCGCCTGCTCGGCGCGATCCCATATCTCGTCACTGCCGACGCGCTTTTCCGGGCGATCGGAGTACTTCACACGCACGTCGTCGAAGCCGAAGTCCCGGTAGATCGAGATCAGCAATTCGATGCCGCGCACCGTTTCTTCCGTGATCTGCTCTTCCGTGATGAAGATGTGCGCATCGTCCTGCGTGAATCCGCGCACGCGCATCAACCCGTGCAACGCACCGGAAGGCTCGTAGCGGTGCACCTTGCCGAACTCGGCGAAGCGCAGCGGCAGGTCATGGTGGCTCCGGATGCCCTGCTTGAAGATCTGCACATGGCCGGGGCAGTTCATCGGCTTGATCGCGTAGACACGCTCGTCGGGCGTCCGCGTCAGAAACATGTTCTCGCCGAACTTCTCGAGGTGACCCGACTGGCGCCACAATTCGGCGTCCATGATCTCGGGCGCATTGACCTCCTGGTAACCCGCCGCACGCTGCTTTTCGCGCATGTAGGCAATGAGCTCCTGGAAGATCGTCCAGCCCTTCGGGTGCCAGAACACGGCGCCCGGTGCCTCTTCCTGCATATGGAAGAGGTCGAGCTCACGGCCGATCCGCCGATGGTCACGCTTCTCGGCCTCTTCGAGTCGATGCAGATAGGCGTCGAGATCCTTCTTGTCGGCCCAGGCCGTGCCGTAGATGCGCTGAAGCATCTCGTTGCGCGAGTCGCCGCGCCAGTAGGCACCGGCGACCTTCATCAACTTGAAGACCTTCAGCTTGCCGGTCGAGGGCACGTGCGGTCCGCGGCAGAGATCGACCCAGTCACCCTGCCCGTAGAGGCTGATCTCTTCCTTGTCGGGAATGCCCGCGATGATCTCGGCCTTGTAGTGCTCACCGAGACCCTTGAAAAAGGCGACCGCGGCGTCGCGCTGCATCACGCGCCGCGTGACCTTTGTATCCGCCTGCGCGAGCTGGCCCATGCGCTCTTCGATCGCGGCGAGGTCCTCGGGAGTGAAGGGCCGCGAATAGGAGAAGTCGTAGTAGAAGCCGTCGTCGATGACAGGGCCGATCGTGACCTGCGCCGCGGGGAATAGCTGCTTGACCGCCTGCGCGAGCAGGTGTGCCGTGGAATGCCGCAGGATCTCGAGGCCCTCGGGATCCTTCGGAGTGACGATCGCGACCTTCGCGTCGTGATCGAGCACGAAGCTCGTATCGACGAGCTTGCCATCCACGCGGCCCGCGAGCGCCGCCTTGCGTAGTCCCGCGCCGATACTGCCCGCGATCTCGTCGATGCTGAGTGGCTTGTCGTAGCTGCGCTGGCTGCCGTCCGGCAGCGTGATGATCGGCACGAGAGCTGGCTCAGTGTCCGACGCAGGACTGACAGCGATCCGCGTAGGGAATCGCCTCGAGCCGCGCGA
>CAUJHX010000004.1 GCA_963204795.1 Pseudomonadota bacterium
GCATGCTCGCGCTGGGCGGGACGATGTGGTCCTGTGTCGCGTAGATGTTGAGCACCGGTTGCGTGATGTCGCGCAGCGACAGCTTGCGGCCGCCCATCTCGAGCGTGCCGGCGATCAGGCGATTCTCCTGATAGAACCACCTCACGAACTCGCGAAAGAGTTCCGCGGGCAGATCGGGGCTGTCGAAGATCCAGCGCTCCATTCGCAGGAACTCGGCGACCCTTGTCGCGGATGCGCCGGAACGGACGAAATCGACATATTTCTGCTGCGTCAGACGAAAGGGCCGCAAAGCGAGATACGCGTTGTTCATCAACTGCCCGGAAATGTTGCCGTTGGCAGCCATCAGATCGACGTCGATGCCCGCGACCCATCGCGAGAGCAGGTTTTCGGGCGTCCGGAAGTCGACCGGCGTGACCATCGTGATCAGATTGCGCACGTTCCTGCCGTGCCGTGCCGTGTAGCAGAGACTGAACGTTCCGCCCTGGCAGACACCCAGCAGATTGAGCGCCGGGATGCCGTGCCCCGCGAGAATTTCCTTCACCGCGCCGTCGAGGTAGCCCCCGATGTAGTCCTCGAGCCCGAGGTAGCGATCAGTCCCGTCGGGACGTCCCCAGTCGATGAGATAGACATCGAGTCCTGCCGTGAGCAGGCCGCGAATGAGCGAACGGTCGGGTGCGAGATCGAGTATGTACGGTCGATTGACCAGGGCGAACACGATGAGGACCGGCGGCAGGCCTGCCGGACGCGCGATGGGGCGGTAGCGGTAGAGCGCGACCTTGTCGCACCGCCACACTTCGTCCCGTGCCGAGGCGCCCGCGCTCTCTTCACTTGTCACGCGCATCGTCGGCAGCAGCTCCGAGGCTCGACGCGCAAACTCCGCGAGGTCCGCGGCAGCCCGTGCGGGATCGAAGGCGCGTCCGCTCATCGCCGGCGCTTCGCCCGCAGCGGACGCGACTTTGCCGGCCTGGCCTTGGGTGGGGACGCCCTGCCAGTCTCGAGCGCCTTGATGCGCCGGATCAGCGCGTTCATCTCCGTGCGTGTCGGCAGGTCGAGCGTCCGCGCCCACTCCTCGATCTGTGAGCGCTGCTCGAGTCGCAGTGCGTTCAATGCGTTGATCAGGTCGGCCTGCGATTGGCAGTAATCCTCGCGGTTGGCGCGTGTCGCATACGCCTCCTCGGCGCAGTCGATCCACGCGGTGTAGAGCGAGGACGGGTCCGATGGCGCCTGGCCAGCCCGCGCGGCGAAGTGCTGCATGGCCTCACGCGCAATGTCGGCGCCGTGTGCGAGCAACCGCGCGTGCAACTCGAGCACCCGGGTCTGCAGCGACGCCATGCGCTGCAGGCTGGCGAGCGGGGCGTGGGCCGCCGTTTGTGTGCCGAACGCGCCGAGCTCGCGCAGGATGCCAAAGGGGTCCGCCTGGCCGGATTCGACGGAGCGTTGCCAGGCGCTCAGGCGATCAAATAGCGGCTGCCCTGCCGACTCCTGCGCGCCCTTGCCCATCTCCCCGGCCAGTGTCTGCATCAGCGCCACATGCTGTTCGCAGGCCGCCAGAAACTGCTGCAGCGATGCGCTGCCCGGAGCAGCGCCCGGTGCGGCTGCGCCGGGCGTGCCCGGCGGGACACCTGCAAACGGCGCACGCGCAAAGAGCGACCACCACCCGGAAAAGCCTCCAGGCTGCGCCGTCACGAGGCTACCCGTGTGATGTGCATCGCAAAAAACCGCCCGGGCATGGTCCGCGTTGCGGTCAGCATGTGATATGTCATCGTAACCTCATGATTTACTTGATAACCACGGGGTGCTCTTTAAAGTGGCAAGCAGAAATTACTCCGTGCTACATTGCAGTGCAGGAAGTTCCTGGCATTTCGAGGTCGTGATGGCCGAAGCGCGTGTCATCAAGAAGTACTCCAATCGTCGCCTCTACGACGCCACGGCGAGCCGCCACGTCACACTCGAGGATCTGCGCAAACTGATCATCGGCGGCGAGAGGATCAAGGTCGTCGACGACAAGTCCGGCGAGGACCTCACGCGGCAGATCCTGCTGCAGATCATCGCCGAACAGGAGCAGTTTGGCACGCCGGTGCTGTCCACCGAGCTGCTCGAGGCCATCGTGCGCTTCTACGGCAACCCCGTGCAGGAAGTCTTCAGCCGCTATATCGAACAAAGCCTCGGCGGCATCATGCAGCAGCAACGCGTGATGCAGGATGAAATGGCGCGCGCGCTCAAGTCACCGATGGCGCCGCTCGCCGAACTCGCACGGCAGAACATGGAACTGTGGGCGCAGATGCAGGCCTCGATGCTCTCGAGCGTCACGCCGGCGCAGTCCGCAGAGTCCCCGGAATCCGCAAAATCCGATCGTCCACGCAAGCGCTAACCCTTGCTGAAAGTCCTCGCATGCATCTGACAGGTTGTACTACCGTCGTCACGGGCGCCGCACGCGGCATCGGCCGCGCCATGGCTTTGCGCTTTGCCAGGGAAGGATCGAATCTCGCGCTGATCGATTTGCGTGTCGAGGATCTCGGCGAGACGCAGTCGCTCGCGCAGGATCTCGGCGTCGAGGCACGCACCTACGCCGCCAATGTCGCGGACGAACAAGCCGTGTGCGCGGTAATGGAAAGGATCGTTGCGGACTTTGGCCGCATCGACGTGCTCGTCAACAATGCCGGCATCGTCAAGGATTCCCTCCTGATCAAGGTGCGTGACGGCGAGGTGATCGACAAGCTCTCGCTGTCGAACTGGCAGGCCGTCATCGACGTGAACCTGACGGGCGTGTTCCTCTGCGGTCGCGAGGCAGCCACTCACATGGTGAAGCAGGGGCGGGGCGGGGTGATCATCAACATCTCGAGCGTCTCGCGCCACGGCAACACGGGGCAGACCAACTACAGCGCCGCGAAGGCGGGTGTCGAGTCGATGGCGGTCGTGTGGGCGAAGGAACTGGCGCGCTATGGCATTCGCGCCGGCGCCATCGCGCCGGGCTATTCGCGTACCGACATTCTTTCGTCGATGAAGCCGGAACTGCTCGAGCGCATCGTCGCGCCGGTGCCGGCAGGACGCCTCGGGGAACCGGAGGAGATCGCGGAGGCGGCACTCTTCATTGCCCGCAACGATTTCTTCACCGGGCGCTGCCTCGATCTCGACGGGGGTCTGAGGATCTAGGACAGAATTGTATGCGACGCAGTATGAATCAATTCAATGTCTAAATGGAGTTATAATATTCATGTTAATAATCAGCTAGTTAAGAAGAAATAAAATTCCGGAAGCGGGACTTGTGCAGTGCATACAAATACGCTAGGATACGCGTCATTGAGTTGCCCACCCCTCCCCGTTTCAATGGAGTAAAGACATGACCGAGAAGTTTGATGTGAACAGCTGGCTCAAGACCTATCGTGACGCGTTCGCCCCGGCGCAGCGCGCGCAGGCTGAAGGTTTCAAGGCCTTCGAGCGCTTCGCGCGCCACCAGTACGCCGTCGCCGGCGACTACCTCGAGCTCTCGCTGCACGCGGCCAAGGTCGCGCTTGCGGTGAAGACGGGTGACGATTTCGCTGCCGCGCAGCGCGAACTCGGCAGCGAGTTCAGCACCAAGCTGCAGAAGCACGCCGCGGAACTCGCGACGATCGCGACCGAGACGCAGAACTCGCTGACGGGCGTGTTCGCCGAAGCGGCTGACTCGGTGGCCGCGCCGGCCCGCAAGAAGGCGGCCTGATCGACTCCGGCAAGTCCGGATCGAGTGAGTAGAATGGGCCGGGGCGGCCGATCCGCCCCGGCCCGTTTGTTTCTGGAGAGTTCCGCACGTGAATGATGCCCAATCGAAGAGTCCGCCCCCGCCGGAGTCATCGTCCGCCGAACGCGAGTTGCAGCGCGAGTTTCGGGTGCGACTTGCGGCAATGACCGGCGGCCTGGCGCCCGAAGATTACGGCCAGGCGTGGTGGGACTGGTTTCTGGGCCTCGCGCGCGCGCCGGATCGCAGCGCCGCGCTCGCGGCCAGCGCGTTCGAGAAGGCGCTGGACAACTGGCAGTTCGCAGTGCGCGCAGGCCATGGCGAAAACCCGCCGACGGACAACCCGCAGTTCTCGAGCGATGCCTGGAACGTATGGCCTTTCAATGTCTATGCGCGCACTTACTCGAACTGGGAAGCATGGTGGCGAGAGGCCCTTGCGGCGTCACCGGACATGCCAGCCCGCAGCGCGCAACTGATGGAGTTCGCCGGCCGTCAGGCCGCCAATGCCGCTTCACCGGCCAATTACCTGGCGACCAATCCCGAGTTGCTCGAAGCGACGCGTGCCGAGGCCGGACAGAACCTGGTGCGCGGTTTCAGCAACTTCGTCGACGATCTCGCGCGGCTCGTGCAGGACCGCCCGCCGGCCGGTACCGAGCAGTACGCTGTCGGTGAACAGGTCGCAGTTACGCCCGGAAAGGTGATCCTGCGCAATCGCCTGATCGAGCTGATCCAGTACGCCCCGCAGACGGGCGAGGTGC
Organism: Pseudomonadota bacterium; assembly: GCA_963204795.1. GTDB lineage: Bacteria > Pseudomonadota > Gammaproteobacteria > Steroidobacterales > Steroidobacteraceae > CADEFQ01. The sequence goes on from CAUJHX010000004.1 coordinate 4,474, forward strand.
AGGCCGAGCCCATCCTGATCACACCCGCGTGGATCATGAAGTACTACATACTCGATCTGTCGCCGCACAATTCGCTCATACGCTATCTCGTCGAGCGCGGGCACACCGTCTTTCTGGTGTCGTGGAAGAACCCGACGGAAGCGGACCGTGAACTCGGCATGGACGACTACGTGCGCAATGGCTTCCTTGCCGCGCTCGATGCCGTCAGCGCCGTCATGCCGGGGCGCCCCGTGCATGCGCTCGGCTACTGCATCGGTGGCACGTTGCTCACCATCGCCGCGGCCGCGCTCGCGCAGGCGGGTGACAAGCGCCTCGCCAGCATGACGCTGCTCGCCGCCCAGGCGGATTTTTCCGAGCCCGGGGAGCTGTCGCTCTTCATCAGTCCGCAGCAGCTCGACATGCTGGAGGCCGTGATGCACCGGGCCGGCGTGCTCGACAGCAAGCAGATGGGCGCGGCATTCACGATGCTGCGATCGCAGGACCTGCTGTGGGCACCGTCCGTGAAGAAGTATGTACGCGGCGAGGTCGACCGGCCCAATGACCTGATGTCGTGGAACGCGGATGGCACGCGCATGCCGTGGCGCATGCACACCGAATACCTGACACGCCTCTATCTCAATAATGAACTCGCCAAGGGTGAGTTCACGTTCGCGGGCGAGAAGCTCGATCTTGCGCGCATCACGCTGCCGATGTTCGTACTCGGCACCGAGACAGATCACGTCGCGCCGTGGCACTCCGTCTACAAGATGCGCTCGCTCACCCGGTCGACTGATTACACCTTCCTGCTGACGAGTGGTGGCCATAACGCCGGCATCGTCACCGGACCGCAGCACCCGAGGCGTCGCTATCGCGTGCGCACGTGGCAGGATGCAACGGCCACTCTGCCGCCTGATGAATGGGAACGCACGACTTCGATCGTGCAGGGTGCGTGGTGGCCCGAATGGGATCGATGGCTCACCGGGCATTCGAGCGCAAAGCTCGTGTCGCCACCGCAGATGGGCAATGCCGCGGCCGGCTATGCGCCGCTCGGCGATGCACCCGGGGAGTATGTACGCGTGCGCTGAGTCGCGCCAGAGTTTACGGGCAGCCCCGCGGGGTGCACCCTCAGCGCATAGAGAGGGAGGCATCATGGTTGCAGGAAATCGTCGAATCGCGTACGTCACGGGTGGCATGGGCGGCATCGGTACGGCGATCTGCCGCAAGCTGTGCGATAACGGGCACGTCGTCGTTGCGGGCTGCGGTCCCGGTTCGCCACGCAAGGACCGCTGGATCGCCGACATGCGTGCCGCGGGCCATGACGTGCACGCCTCCGAAGGCAACGTCGCCGACTGGCAGTCCACGCAGGCGGCGCTTCGCAAGGTCAAGGAGGAATTCGGCCCGGTCGATGTGCTGGTCAACAACGCGGGCATCACCCGCGACGGCACCTTTCGCAGGATGTCGTACGAGGACTGGCACGACGTCATCGAGACCAATCTCAACAGCCTGTTCCATGTCACGAAGCAGGTGATCGACGACATGGTCGATCGGGGCTGGGGCCGCATCGTGAACATCTCGTCGGTCAACGGTCAGAAGGGCCAGTTTGGTCAGACGAACTACTCGACCGCGAAAGCCGGCATCCACGGCTTCACGATGGCGCTCGCGCTGGAGGTCGCTTCGCGCGGCGTGACCGTCAATACGGTGTCACCGGGCTATGTCGGCACCGACATGGTGCG
>CAUJHX010000005.1 GCA_963204795.1 Pseudomonadota bacterium
CCGGCATCCGATACGTGAATGGTGCGGATGGCAGCGCCCTCGCCCGCCATCTGCGGCCAGACTCCGAGGCCCTCGAAGACGGCGCGACTGCCATTGCCGATGGCGGTCGTGCGATCGTCGAAGCTTGGCTGCGCCGCCGCATCGGGTGCGAAGCCCTCGATCAGTGCGACCGTGAGCGGCGAATCGCGCAGCGCCACCGCGAGGCTTGCGCCAACCATCCCGCCGCCGACGATCGCGACATCGACCGAATGGGATGCGGTGGCCGACGCGGTTGCGGTCATGCCGCCTCCATCAGCGCCTCGATGTCCCCCGCGCGCTTGGGGACGCCTCCGGTGAGCACCTCACAGCCACCCTTCGTCACGACGACATCGTCCTCGATTCGAATACCGATGCCACGCAGGCGCTTCGGCACGCCACGCGCGTTCCCCGGAATATAGATGCCCGGCTCGATCGTGAGCACCATGCCGGGTTCCAGGACCCGCCACTCGTCGCCGACCTTGTAGTCGCCGACATCGTGCACATCCATGCCGAGCCAGTGGCCGGTGCGGTGCATGAAGTAGCGCCGGTAAGCCTGTGCCTTCTCGAGCGTCGGCACGCGACCCTTGAGGAGACCCAGGCGCACGAGCCCCTGCGTGATGACGCGCACGGCTGCATCGTGCGGCTCGTTCCAGTGATTGCCAGGCCGCACCTTCGAGATGGCCGCGAGATTCGCCTCGAGCACGATCTCGTAGACGGCACGCTGGGTGGACGTGAACCGCCCGTTCACGGGAAAGGTGCGCGTGATGTCGGACGCGTATTTCTGGTATTCGCAGCCCGCGTCGATCAGCAGCAGGTCGCCGTCGCGCAGCGCCGCGTCGTTCTCGCGATAGTGCAGGATGCAGGCGTTCTCGCCGCCGCCGACGATCGGCAGGTAGGAATGCTCGGCGTTGTGGCGGCGGAACTCGTGGGCAATCTCGGCTGCGATTTCGTACTCGTGGCGCCCCGGCGCACAGGCCTGCATCGCCCGCACGTGGGCCGCGGCACCGATCCGCGCGGCCTCGCGCATCATCTCGATCTCGGCCCGGCTCTTGTAGAGGCGCATGTCGTGCAGCACGTGATCGAGCGCCACAAACTCCTGCGGCGCGTGGCGCCCGTGCTTCGCCTGTGCGCGCAACCCATTCACCCAGCCGACGACGCGCTGGTCGAAGTCCGGGTGGGTGCCCATCGCGTAATACACCTTCTCGCGGTTCTCGAGCAGTCCAGGCAGGATCTCGTCGATGTCGCCGATCGGAAACGCATCGTCGGCGTCGTAGTCACGCCTGGCCCCGGCGGTGCCCGCACGGTGCCCGTCCCAGGTCTCGCGCGCCGGGTCGCGATCGCGCACGAACAGCACGTATTCCGCCTGGGCGCGCCCGGGGATGAGGATCGCCACCGACTCGGGCTCGTCGAATCCGGTCAGGTAATGGAAGTCGCTGTCCTGCCGATAGGCATACTCGACATCGCTGTTGCGCAGGCGCACCGGGGCCGCGGGCACGATCGCGATCGAATCGCGACCCATCGATCGCATCAGCTGGCGGCGTCGGCGCGCGAACTCCGCGCGGGGCACGGACTTCATCAATGCAGGGACTCGGTGGCCGCGGGCGGAATGACGCGATACGGGGCCAGCTCCTCGAACAACAGCTGCACCCCCACCCGCACGAACTCCACAAGCTCGCTGTAGGCGCGCTCGTTCGTCTCGGCGCTTTCGCTGCCGTCCACTCCGATCCGGGTGATCTCGGAGAGGTCGCGGACGAGCTCACCGACGTCGCCGGGCAGACGCGTCACGTCCTCTATCGGGCTTGTGCCGAGCCCATAGAGAAAACCCTGGCACCACTGGCCGAGCGCGCTCGCCCGCTCGGCGATCGGTTGCTCGTCGCCCGGCAGGAGAACCTCGAAAGACATGTCGATGCCACCCAGGGCCCGCGCGGTGGCGTCGAAATAGGCGCGGCAGCATTCGCGGGTCATCTGGTCCGCCCGACTGTCGGGCAGGATCTCGCCCAGCCAATCGTCGAGCCCATAGCTGCCCGCCGCACATAGCGCCCCGGCCAGGGTGCCGTGGGCTTCGGCTGCATCGGTCAAGCCCTTCGCATCCACGAGAATGCGCTGCAACTCTGCGTAATCCGCCACAGACATCGGCGCATTATGCCTCAAGCGACTGCCGCGATTGACCGGCCGCCTGACGCGGTTCATAGTCATTCCATGAGCGAAAATGCCAAGCCCCCCATCGATACCGAGTTGCGTCGCCTCGAGAAGCGCATGGATGAGCTCGTGTCGATCGTGAAGCGCCTGCGCGAGGAAAACCGTGCGCTGCGCCAGAGGCAGGACAGCCTTGCCGTCGAGCGGGCTGCCCTCGTGCAGAAGAACGAGCAGGTCAGGAACCGGGTCGAGGCGATGATCGGACGGCTCAAGACCATGGAGCACGGCGCATGAGTGAACGCGAAGTCGCGCGCATCAGCGTGCGGATCCTCGAGAAGGAATACTTCGTCGCCTGCCCCTATGAGGAGCGCTCCGACCTCCTCGACTCCGCCGAATTCCTCAATACGAAAATGCGCGAGATCCGCGACAGCGGCAAGGTCGTCGGCCTCGACCGCATCGCAGTCATGGCGGCGCTCAATCTCGCAAACGAGCTGCTGCGGCTGCGCAATCACGGGCAGAAGCTCGACCAGGATTTCGGCGGTCGCGTGCGCGCGCTGCGCGAGCGTGTCGAATCAGCGCTCGCCGAGGGCCAGCAGCTCGAACTCTGATAGAGTGGGCGTGGCGTCACCTGCGGTGTTCGACAGCCGGCCGGGTTACCCTCGACCCTAATTGGTACACCCATGGGGTATTGGCTTGCCGGCAGCATTGTGCATGTCCGCTCGCGCGGAAAGCCTTACCTGCCGCACCGCGCCCCACCTGTTGCTCCGGTCGAGAGCAACGGCCGGCACCGGCACAGGCGGGTGACGCCTCTTTCTTTATCATCCCGCGATGACCCGTAGCGAACTTCGTCGTGCACTGCGCGACCGCCGGGGCGCGCTGGGCGCCGCCGGGCGGGCCCGCCTGTCGCGCAGCATCAGCCGGGAGGTGCTCAAAGCCATCGGACCCGCAACGCGCGGCCGGCGCATCGCCGGTTATTCGGCCCTCGATGAGGAGGTCGATATTTCCGCCGCGCTCGCCACCCTTGCCCGCCGCGGCGCCCTGCTCTGCCTGCCGCGCATCGAGAGTTATCGCCGCCGGCAGCTGGCCTTCGCAGGCATTGCGTTCACGGGCACCGCCGGAGAATTGCGCCCCAATCGCTTCGGCATCCCCGAGCCGGCCCCCGGCGCGCGGCGCATACGCACGCAGCAGCTCGATGTCGTGCTCATGCCGCTTGTCGGCTTCGATACGCGAGGCGCACGACTCGGCATGGGCGGTGGCTACTACGATCGCGCCTTCGCCTTCCGGCGACAGCGCCATGCCCCGACGCGCCCCCGCCTCATCGGCATCGCATTCGCCTGCCAGCAGGTCGATCAA
>CAUJHX010000006.1 GCA_963204795.1 Pseudomonadota bacterium
AAGCATTTGAGGGTGGCTTGCCCATTTGCCCTTGAGGCTCCCGTATCATGCCGCCCCGGAACCACCTGAAAGAAGAAGGATTTCTGTGCTGATTCCCGTGATTCTCTCCGGCGGCGCCGGAACGCGCCTGTGGCCCCTTTCGCGTGAGCTGTACCCGAAGCAGCTGCTGCCTTTGGTCGGGGAGCGGACAATGCTGCAGGCCACGGTGGGCCGCCTCAGGGGGTCGGGCGCGGTGGAGCCGATCGTCGTCTGCAATGAGGCACACCGCTTCATGGTGGCCGAGCAACTGCGACAGGTCGGCGTGGCGGCCCGCGCGATCCTGCTCGAGCCTGCCGGGCGCAATACGGCGCCTGCCATCGCGCTCGCCGCGCAGGTGGCGCTCGAGTCGCTCCCCGGCGCCGACCCGATCCTGCTGGTCTTGCCGGCGGACCATGTCATCCGTGGCGTGCCGGCCTTTCAGGCCGCCGTGCGCACGGCCGTGGCCGCCGCGGGACTCGGGCACCTGGTGACCTTCGGTGTCGTGCCCACCGCGCCCGAGACGGGTTATGGCTACATCCAGCGCGGCACGCCGCTCGCGGGGGCCTCGCGCATCGCGGCCTTCGTCGAGAAGCCGGCGAAGGCCGTCGCGGAGCAGTACCTGAAAGCGGGCAACTATCTGTGGAACAGCGGCATGTTCGTGTTCCGTGCCTCGCGCTTCCTCGAGGAACTGCGCAAGCACGCGCCGGACATCGCGTCGGCCTGCGCCGCCTCGCTTGCGGCGGCGAAGCGCGACCTCGACTTCACGCGCGTCGATGCGCAGGCCTTCGAGGCCTGCCGCAGCGATTCGATCGACTATGCGGTGATGGAAAAGACCGACGACGCCGTGGTGGTGCCGCTCGATGCAGGCTGGAGCGACGTCGGTTCCTGGTCGGCGCTCTACGAGGCGATCGACCGCGACGGGTCGGGCAATGTCTCGCAGGGTGATGTAATCGCGGAAGACTCGAGCGGCAACTACCTGTTCTCGGAAAGCCGGCTGGTCGCGGCCGTGGGCCTGCGCGACCACGTCGTTGTCGAGACGAAGGACGCGGTACTTGTCGCGCCGAAGAGCCGCGTGCAGGACGTCAAGAAGGTGGTCGAGCGCCTGAAGAAGGACGGCCGCTACGAGCATTCGCTGCACCGCGAGGTCTACCGCCCCTGGGGCAGCTACGACAGCATCGAGAACGGCGAGCGCTACCAGGTCAAGCGCCTGTCGGTGAACCCCGGCGCCTCGATGTCGCTGCAGATGCATCACCACCGCGCCGAGCACTGGATCGTGGTGTCCGGCACCGCGCGCATCACGCGCGGCGAGGAGGTGTTCCTGCTCGAGGAGAACCAGAGCACCTACATCCCGATCGGCACGAAGCACCGTATAGAAAACCCCGGCAAGATCATGCTGCACATGATCGAGGTGCAGTCGGGCAGTTATCTCGGTGAGGACGATATCGTGCGTTTCGAGGACATCTACGGCCGATGAAGAACATCCACCTGATCGCGGCGGCGCGCCCGAACTTCATGAAGATCGCGCCTCTCTACCACGCCCTGTCGAAGGAATCCTGGTGCCGCCCGTCGATCGTGCACACCGGGCAGCACTACGACCCGAACATGTCGGATGCGTTCTTCCGGGATCTGGCGATGCCGAAGCCGCACTTCCACCTCGAGATCGGCAGCGGCTCGCATGCCGAGCAGACGGGCGGGGTGATGATTGCGTACGAGAAGGTCGCGATGGCGGAGAAGCCCGACTGGATCGTGGTGGTGGGCGACGTGAACTCGACCGCCGCCTGCGCGATGGTGGGCGCAAAGCTCTGGATCCCCGTGGTGCACCTCGAGGCGGGGCTGCGCAGTCGCGACCGGCGCATGCCGGAGGAGATCAACCGCCTCGTCACCGACGCCATTGCCGACGTGCTGTGGACGCCGTCGCGTGACGGTGACGAGAACCTGTTGAGCGAGGGCGTGCCGGCGGCACGCATCGAGTGCATCGGCAACATCATGATCGACAGTTACGAGATGATGCGCGGCGTGATCGAGGCGGATGCAACCCGCAGCCGGCTCGGCCTTGCGCCGCAGTCCTACGGCGTCGTCACGCTGCATCGGCCCTCGAATGTCGACACGCGCGAGGCGCTCACGCCGCTGGTCGAGGCGCTGCTCGCGGTCTCGCAGCGCGTGCCGCTCGTCTTCGCCGTGCACCCGCGCACGCGCAAGAAGCTGCAGGAGTTCGGCCTGATGGAGCGCCTGACGGGCAGCGGCGCGATCCGCGCGGTTGACCCGCTCGGCTATATCCAGTTCATGAACCTCGTCACCGGTGCGCGCGTCGTGATCACCGATTCGGGCGGTGTGCAGGAGGAGACGACCTACCTCGGCATTCCCTGCCTCACGCTGCGCGAGAACACCGAGCGGCCGGTGACCGTGACCGAGGGCTCGAACAAGCTCGTGACGCCGGGCTCGCTGGTCGGCGCGCTCGATGCGGCGCTCGCGGTCCGCGGCCGCTCGGGCCACGTGCCCGAGCTGTGGGATGGCCGCGCGGCCTCGCGTGCCGTCGCGAGCCTGAAGCGGCGCAGTGGGGTCGCGGGGTAGGGCCTCGCGGTGATCAGCGAACTCGAGGTCCTGCGCATCGTCAGCGAGCGCCTCGAGTCGCTCGGCTTGCGCTACATGCTGACGGGTTCGTTCGCGATGGCGTTCTATGCGACGCCACGCATGACGCGCGATCTGGACATCGTCGTGGCGCTCGAGGCACGCGATGTGGTGCGCGTCAGCAGGGCGTTTGCAATCGATTTTTACGTGGATGAAGATGCAGCGCGCGAAGCGGTAAGAGACGGGCGGCTGTTCAATCTCATGCACATGGGATCAGGTATCAAGGTCGATATCATTGTTCGCAAGGACGACCCGTATCGGCGCCTGGAACTCGAGCGGCGCCAGCGCGTCGAGATCGAGGGTCTGGCCACCTGGGTCGTCAGCCGCGAGGATCTCATCCTTTCGAAGCTCGCATGGGGGAAGCTGTCGGGCTCCGAATTGCAACGACGGGATGTGGCAGCCTTGTGGCATACGGACATGGATCGGCCCTATCTGCGTCGTTGGGCGCAGGAGTTGATGGTGGCGGATGACTTGGCGAGCATCGAGTCGTGAACGATACGAATGACAAAGTGGCGGCGATGGTGGCCGCCCGCCACGCTGCGATGACAGTCGAAGAACGGGTGAGGGCCGCCTCGACCATGTACGATGACGCGCGCAGGATCGTGGAAGCATCGATCCCGCGGAGTGTCCGGGGAGCCGAGAGGCGCTATCAGGTGCTCAAGCGATTCTACGGCGATGAAGTGCCAGACGCCGCACTGCACGCTTGCGCGATTGCTTCCGTCTGGGCGGAACGTGGCTGGACGCGCGAGGATCTGTACGCCGAGCGCTTGAAGTAATGCGGCCCAGCCATACGCGCCGATGGCGACATGGCCGTATGATCGGCACGGTGATGATCCACAATCCATTCCAGGACCCAGGGGCGGCATGAACCTCAAAGCATTCAAAGCCTACGACGTCCGCGGCCGAATCCCGGACGAGATCAACACCGACCTCGCGCGCCGGCTCGGGCATGCCTATGCGGCTTTCGTGAAGCCGAAGAAAGTGATCGTCGGGCGCGACATCCGCCATTCGAGCGAGGAACTCGTGCAGGCGCTCACCATCGGGCTGCTCGAAAGCGGCGTCGATGTGTACGACATTGGCCTCTGCGGCACCGAGGGTGTCTACTACGCGACCTTCGCCGAGCGCATGGACGGCGGCATCATGGTGACCGCGAGCCACAATCCGCCCGACTACAACGGCATGAAGTTCGTGCGCGAGGGCTCGCGCCCGATCAGCGGTGACACAGGCCTTTTCACGATGCGTGACTGGCTGGCCGCGAACGCGACGGAGCAACGGGCGACGGGCGGCGGGCAGCGGGCTGGAAGGCGCCATGTGCTCGCCACCGGCGCGCGCTACCTCGAGCACCTGCTGGGATACGTCGATCGGTCGAAGCTGCGCCGGCTCAAGGTCGTCGTGAACGCCGGCAACGGCGGGGCGGGGCTCATTGTCGATCAGCTCGAACCGCACCTGCCGTTCGAGTTCGTGAAGCTGAACAACGCACCCGACGGCTCGTTCCCGAATGGCGTGCCGAACCCGATGATCGAGGCGAATCGCACCTCGACGATCGAGGCGATTCGGCGCTCGGGCGCCGATGTCGGCATCGCCTGGGATGGCGACTACGATCGCTGCTTCTTCTTTGACGAGCAGGGCACCTTCATCGAGGGCTACTACCTCGTCGGCCTCCTCGCCGAAGTGTTCCTGAAGCGCGAGAAGGGCGGGCGCATCGTGCACGATCCGCGCCTCACCTGGAATACGCTCGATGTGGTGCAGAAGAATGGCGGCAAGGCCGTGCTTTCGAAGTCTGGCCACGCCTTCATCAAGCAGGTGATGCGCGAGGTCGACGGCATCTATGGCGGGGAGATGAGCGCGCACCATTACTTCCGCGACTTCTCCTATTGCGACAGCGGCATGATTCCCTGGCTCATTGTGCTGCAGGTGATGTGCGAGACCGGCAAGTCGCTCTCGCAACTGGTTGGCGAGCGCATGCGGCTCTTTCCTGCGAGCGGCGAGATCAATCGCCGCGTGCCAGATGGCCCCGGCACGATCGCCGCGATCCGCGCGAAATACGAGCCGAAGGCGGTGTCCGTCGATTTCACTGACGGCCTGTCGCTCGAGTTCGATCGCTGGCGCATGAACCTGCGCACGTCGAATACCGAGCCGCTGATCCGCCTCAATGTCGAGAGCCGCGGCGATGCGGCGCTCATGCAGGCGAAAACGGCAGAGGTGCTCGGCGAGATGGCGAAGCTCGGGGCGGTCGCGGCGGATCATTGACCGCCGCCGTCATGCGGCGTAAAGTGAAACAAGGCATTTGCTTTACCCTGTGGCTCGTGCCATGAAGACAGTCGTTACCCTCAGCAGCAAGTATCAGGTCGTGGTTCCGCGCGCTGCGCGCGAGGCCATGTCGCTGTCCGCCGGCGACGAGTTGCTGGTGCTTTGCAAGCCGGATCGTGTCGTGCTTATGGCCAAGCCCGCGAGTTTCCGGGCAAAGACAGCGGGTTTGCATCGCGAGATGTGGCGGGGCGCCACCGCATACTTGAAGGATGAGCGCGACGACTGGTAGCGCGGGCCTGCGCGGCCGCAAGCGGGTACTGCTCGACACGAGCCTCTGGATCTACCACTTCGAGTCACATCCAATGTTTGGCGCTGCGGCCGGGCGGATCCTGGGAGATCTCGAGGCCGGCCGCTTCACGGCGATCGCATCCGAGCTGCTGCTTCTAGAGCTGACGGTACTGCCCCTGCGGCAGGGCCGGCAGGATATCGCCGACCAGTACGAGTTGCTGTTCTCACACTTTCCGAATCTCGAACTCGTTCCGCTCAGCCGGGGCATCCTGCTCGAAGCTTCGGCCCTGCGGGCGGCGCACGGTCTGCGCACGCCCGATGCGATCCACATCGCGACAGCGGTCAGGGCGGGTGCCTCGGCGATCGTGACGAACGACGCGTCGTGGGCTCGCCTGCCGGCAATCCCGGCCGTGACACTGCTTCAGAATGCGTAATGGA
>CAUJHX010000007.1 GCA_963204795.1 Pseudomonadota bacterium
GTGAATCGCAATGTGATCGCGAGCGCGAACCCGGTCGAGTCCCGGCTGCACGCGGAAGTTTACGCCTGGGCTGCGAAGATCTCCGAACACCTGCTGCCGCACACGCGTGCCTACCATGAGATCTGGCTGGGCGAAGAGAAGGTCGCCGGCACGCCCGAAGTCGAGCCGATCTACGGCGCTACTTACCTGCCGCGCAAGTTCAAGATCGCCCTCGTCGTCCCGCCCGTCAACGACGTGGATGTCTTCGCGCATGACCTCGGCTTCATTGCGATCATCGGAGACGGCGCGGCGGGCCCGCGCCTCGCGGGTTTCAATGTCGCCGTCGGCGGCGGACTCGGCGCGACGCATGGCGACGCGGCGACATACCCGCGCCTGGCACAAGTCATCGGTTGCATTGCGCCTGACGACGCGCTCGCCGTGACTGAAGCAGTCGTCACGACGCAACGCGACTTCGGGGATCGCGCGAACCGCAAGCACGCACGCCTCAAGTACACGATCGAGACGATGGGCCTCGCCGCCTTCGTCGCAGAGGTCGAGCGTCGTGCTGGCGTGCGGCTCGCGCCCGCGCAACCCTATGCCTTCACGACGAGTGGCGACCGCTTCGGCTGGACACGGGGCTTCGATGGCTGCTGGCACCTGAATCTTCGCATCCCGGCCGGACGCATTTCCGACCGCGACAGCACGCGACATCTCTCGGGCCTGCGTGCCATTGCCCTGGTACACCGAGGTGACTTCCGTCTCACGCCGAACCAGAACCTCATCATCGCGAACGTCGCAACCGGGGATCGCGCATCGATCGATGCGCTCGTGCTCGAGCACGGACTCGACCTGCACACACGTGCCTCGCCAACGGGTCTTGACGCGCTTGCCTGCGTCGCGCTGCCGACCTGCCCGCTCGCAATGGCCGAGGCCGAGCGCTACCTGCCGGATTTTCTCGCCGCCTTCGAAGCACGCCTCGCGCATCACGGGCTCGCGCGTGTGCCGGTACTCGTGCGCATCTCCGGCTGCCCGAATGGCTGCTCGCGCCCCTCGCTCGCGGAAGTGGCGCTCGTCGGCAAGGCACCGGGGCGCTACAACCTGCACCTCGGCGGCAACGCGTCTGGCGAACGCCTGAACGTGCTCCATCGCGAGAACCTCACCGAGGCCGCAATCCTCGAGGCACTCGATCCGCTGTTGTCGCAGTTCGCGAACGAACGCGAGCCCAACGAACGCTTTGGAGACTTCCTGTGGCGCGCGAAGCTGCTCTCCGCGTGACGGTGGCCCCCGCAGCATTACAGGTCGCACGGGCGCGTGGCGGCGATGCCCGGGCACTGGAGGCGCTGAATACTGCGCTCGCGCCGTTGTCTGCCAGCGAGCGCATCGCGTTCGCCTTCGAGCAGCTGCCGGGCACGCACATCCTCTCCTCGAGCTTCGGCGCCCAGGCCGCCGTAGCGCTGCATCTCACCACACAGGTCTCGCCGGACGTGCCGGTCGTGCTGGTGGATACGGGCTATCTTTTTCCGGAGACCTACCGCTTCGTCGATGAGCTGACACTGCGCCTGAAGCTCAACCTGCACGTCGCACACCCGGCCGTGTCGGCCGCCTGGATCGAGGCGCGCCACGGCAAGCTCTGGGAGAACGGTGTTGACGGGCTCGATCGCTACGGCCGGCTCGTCAAGGCGGAGCCGATGCAGCGCAAGCTCGATGAGCTGGGCGCGGGCACATGGATCTCCGGCCTGCGTCGCGTGCAGTCGTCGAGCCGCGCTACCGCACCATTCATCAGCATGAAGGACCGGCGCTTCAAACTGCACCCGATCGCCGACTGGTCCGATCGCGACGTCGGCCGCTATCTCGAGCAGCATGCGTTGCCGTATCACCCGTTGTGGGAGAAGGGCTACGTATCGATCGGGGACTGGCACACGACCCGTACTCTTGCCGAAGCGGGTGGCCTCGAAGGCACGCGCTTCTTCGGCCTGAAACGCGAGTGCGGCCTCCACGGCCTCGAAGGCTGATGCGCGCGCCCCGCACGATCACGATCGGCGCCCGGTCGAGCGCGTTGTCGCGCATCCAGGCACAGCTCGTGGGCGATGCGCTCCTGGCGCGTGATCCGCGCCTCGACATCTGCTATCGCTTCGCGGACACCGCCGGCGACCGGAATCTCCGGGCATCGCTGTCCACACTGCTGCAGACAGGTGGCTTCACGAGCGAGCTGTCCGATGCGCTCACCGACGCGCGCATCGACCTCGCTGTGCACTCCTGGAAGGACCTGCCCTTCGCCGAGTCCGCCGGGACACGCGTCGCCGCAACACTCGAGCGTGCCGACCCGCGCGACCTGCTGCTCGTGCGACGCGACCGGATCGTGCAGCGCGACGCGCTCGTGCACGCGGCGCCGCGCGAGCTGCGCGTGCTTTCCTGCTCGGCGCGACGCGCGACGAATCTGCGCGAGTTTCTCCCCTGGGCGCTGCCGGGCGGCGTCGAGCACGCGACCTTTCACCCCGTGCGCGGCGACATCCTGCGGCGCCTGCAAACTCTCCTGACGGGCGACGCCGATGCCCTGGTCGTTGCGAAGGCCGCGATCGATCGGCTGCTGACCGCAAGCGATGAGCTCGCACCCGCACGCGCGCAGGTGCTCGCTGCGCTCGGCGCCTGCCGCATCATGGTGTTGCCGCTCGCCCTGAATCCGGCGGCGCCCGCGCAAGGCGCGCTCGCGATCGAAGTACAGCGTGACCGCAGCGATCTGGCGGACATGCTTGCGGCGATCAATCACGCACCCACTTTCGCACGGGTGCTCGAAGAGCGTGCGCAGCTCGCGCCCACTCGCGACGCAGATCACCCGCTCGGTGTTTCGATCGTGCCGGTCGAAGGTGGTCCCGTGAGCACGCAGGCCGAGGCAGTCTTCGTGCGCGGCTCGTTGCAGGGTGTGCATGTCGAAACGACGCGCTTGCGGGACGGCGCCCCGCCGTTGCCCCGCCCGGCGCAGGATGAGTGCGTCTGGGCCGGAGAGCGCCCGGGCAGTCACGCCTTGCGGCGGATCGCCCTCGGCGGCGACAGGGCGGAGCTCGGTACCGCGCACATCGGCCTGCTCGTCGCGCGCGCGGACGCTTTTCCCGAAGGCTGGCCCGCCTCTGCGCATCAGGTCGTCTGGACTGCCGGGCTCACGACGTGGCGCAAGCTGGCCGCACGCGGGGTGTGGGTGAGCGGCAGCGACGAAAGTCTCGGTGAGACCGGCGCGCTCGCGGCGCGCCATCTCTTTCCGCACGTGGCGCGCTGGGTGAAGCTCTCGCATGCAGCCGGTTTCGATACCCCGCACGCGACACGCATCGCCACCTACCGGCTCGAGCGCGCGGCGCCGCTCGAAGACATCACGCGTCACACACACTTCTTCTGGCGCAGCGGTTCGCAGTTTCTCGAATACTTCCGGGCGAACCCGCGGCTGCGTGACGCCTGGCATGGCTGTGGTCCCGGCAACACGCTGGCGATGATCCGCGCGGCAATTGGGCCGGAGCGCGTGCGCCCATACCTGTCGCCGGAACAGTTTCTGGCCGACATGAGGGCCTGAGGAGATGCTCCATCGAGTCACCACGGCACCCGCGTCGACGCGCTTTGCTCTGCCGTCCGGCGGCGACGCGCTCGCATCACCCCGCCGCCTGCAGCGCCTGCGCCGCACGGGACCCTTGCGCGATCTCGTCGCCGAGACCGGCTTCACACAGAGCCAGCTGATCCAGCCACTCTTCATCGCCGAGGATCCGGCCGACGCGGGCGCAATCGCGGGGCTCCCGGGCAACCTGCGCCTCACG
>CAUJHX010000008.1 GCA_963204795.1 Pseudomonadota bacterium
CGGCGCAGTCGCCCCGCTCAGGCAGCCGTAAAGCGGTTTCTCGTCACGCGCTGCTCAGCGGTGATCTTGCCCAGCCGCTCGAGGCGCGCTTCGATCGCGGTGAGGGAGCGCTGGTGCCGGGTCGCAATTTCGGGCAGCGCATCGGCAATGACCGCCTGTCGCCAGATGCCGCAAACATCGAGCTTTCGAGTGTCCTGAACGCAGATCCCATGCGCGAGCCCAATAAGGCGCGTGTTTGTGCAGAATGGGCGACATGAAGGCATTGACATGGTTTCTGGGACTGATCGTCGCGGGTCTCGTTGCGATCGCGCTCTTCGCCTACCCTGCCTGGCTGCTGGTCACGCCGGCGCTCGACGTGCCCTTCCACCGCGTCGCAAACCGCATCGGCATGCTGGCGCTGCTCGTTGGCTTTGTTCTCGTCGCGCGCCGGCTCGCCCTTGCCGATCGCGGCAGCCTCGGCTACGCGCTCCCGCGTCCCGCCTTCCTGGTCGAGGCCGGCATCGGCATCGTTCTCGGGATCGCGACGATGCTGCCCGTGATCGCGCTCCTGTTCGCACTCGACCTGCGGGAGCTGAAACCCCTGGTGCCGGCCGCGAGCATACCGGCCATGGTATTCGCGGGCCTCGGCAGCGGCCTCGTCGTCGCCCTCATCGAGGAGACCTTCCTGCGCGGCGCGATGTATACGGGCATCGCGCGCCAGTCGGGTACCAGGACCGCGATCCTTGCGACGGCGCTGATCTACTCCGCCACCCATTTCATCGGGCGCTACAGGATTCCTGCAGCCGACGTCGACGCATGGAGTGGCCTCGCGCTGCTCGGCGGCGCCTTGCGTTCCTTCGCGCAGCCGCTCGGCATTGCCGACGCGTTCCTGTGCCTCACCGGCGTCGGCATCCTCCTTGGCATGGTGCGCCGCTACACGGGCAACATCGCAGCCTGCATCGGCCTGCACGCGGGGTGGGTCTGTGTGATCGCAGTGGTGCGCGAGGTCTCGATGCGCCGTACAGGCCACCCGTGGGATGGCCTCGTGTCAGGCTACGACGGAGTGATCGGCTGGCTCGTGCTCGCCTGGATTCCCGTGATCGGCTGGGCCCTCGTGCGCTTCTATGCGAAGCGCGAGAGCGGCCGTTCAATTGACGCCGTGGCGACTCAGCGGAGTTAGCCGCGCGCCGCGAGACCTGCGAGCACCTTGTCGTGCAAGCCGCCGAAGCCGCCATTGCTCATGATCAGGAGCTGATCACCGTGGCGCAGCCGCGCGAGGAGTTGCCCGGCAAGTGCGTCGACAGTCGGGCTGCAATGCGCGCGTGCGCCGAGCGGCGCCATCGCGCCCGCCACATCCCAGCCGAGGTCCGGCGGCGCGTAGAGCCAGACCTCATCCGCGCCCGCGAGCGAGGCCGCGAGCGTGTCGCGGTGCACGCCCATCTTCATCGTGTTCGATCGCGGCTCGAGCACCGCCACGATGCGTGCGCGACCCGCGCGACGCCGCAGGCCGTCGATCGTCGTCGCAATCGCCGTCGGATGATGCGCGAAGTCGTCGAAGACCCTGACGCCGGCGATCTCGCCCCGAAGTTCCATGCGCCGCCTGATACCCTTGAACTCGCGCAGCGCGGCAGCCGCGACCGGCACCGGAACGCCTGCGTGGCGCGCGGCGGCAATCGCCGCGAGTGCGTTGTCGACATTGTGCACGCCAAACTGCGTCCACTCGACCGTCGCCACCGCCACGCCCTGTTCGAGCACCTCGAAGCGCGCGAAGTCGTCACCGCCGAGCGCGCGTGCGGACCACTGCGCGCCCGCGCCACGCGCAAAACGCTCGCAAGGCGTCCAGCAGCCCATGGCCAGCGTCGCGTCGAGGTTCGGATCGGCTGCGTGCGCAACGATGCGACCCGACCCCGGAACCATCCGTACGAGCAGGTGGAACTGGCGCTGGATCGCCGCGAGGTCGGGGTAAATATCGGCGTGGTCGAACTCGAGATTGTTCATCACCAGGGTGCGCGGCCGGTAGTGCACGAATTTCGCGCGCTTGTCGAAGAACGCGGTGTCGTACTCGTCCGCCTCGATGACGAAAAACGGCGCGGCACCGAGCCGCGCGGACGTGTCGAAGTTGCCCGGCACGCCGCCGATCAGAAAGCCCGGCGCAAGACCTGCATGTTCGAGGATCCAGGCCAGCATGCACGAGGTCGTCGTCTTGCCGTGCGTGCCGGCCACCGCGAGCACCCAGCGATCCGCGAGTACCGTGCGCGCCAGCCACTCCGGCCCGGATTGATACGGTATGCCGCTGTCGAGCAGCGCTTCAACCACGGGCACGCCACGCGACATCACGTTGCCCACCACGACGACGTCGGGGCGTGGCTCGAGCTGCGCGGCTTCGTAGCCCTGCACGATGCCGATTCCGAGCGCCTCGAGTTGCGTGCTCATCGGCGGGTACACGTTGCGGTCGGACCCCGTCACGCGATGACCGGCCGCCTTCGCGATCGCCGCGATGCCCGCCATGAAAGTGCCGCAGATGCCGAGGATGTGAATGTGCATGTCAGGAAGCTGCGTGCGGAGGAAATAGACCGAGGAGCACCAGCTGGCCGACCACGATCTGCAGCAGCGCGAGGCTCACACAGATGGGCATCGGCTGATCGAGCGCCGAGCGCAGGATGCGGGCGTTCGCCGCGAGCACCCACGCGAGCATGCCGAGACCGGCGATCGCGATGGGCGCGACCGCGGCGTCGTCATGCTGGAAGCGGCTGGCGAACCATGCGGTTGCGACCAGTGCGGGTGCGAGAACCGCCTGGTAGCCGAATACGGCCGTCGTCGTCTGCAGGAATCGCTCCGGTTTCGAAAAAAGCCGCATGAGCGCGACGTACCAGACGAGCGTGAAGACGACATCCACCACGAGATGCAGGTGCCACGGCCCGGCGATCGGCGGCAGCAGCGTGCTGACGAGGAAATTCACGAGGAAATTCGCCCCCATCGTGCCGACAAGCAGGAACGCAGACGCCGGCAGCTCTTCGGGACCGCGACGCAGCAGCGCGATGTCGGTGAACAGGCGGACGAGACTCAACATGCCGGCCGCCGCTTTCGGGCTCGTGATTCGGCTCGCATAATGCCGGACCGATTGTACGGGAGTCGCCGGAACCCTTCCGCATGACCATGACCACTGCCCTCATCACGAGCCCCGGCGACCTCGACGAACTCGGCGCCGAGCTCGCGGCCGCGCCTGCCATCGGCCTCGACACGGAATTCATGCGCGAACGCACCTACCGCGCCGAGCTGTGCCTGCTGCAGACAGCAACGCCGTCGCGGGCGACCTGTGTCGACCCGCTCGCACTCGAGGCGCTCGCCCCGCTCGCGACGGCGCTCGGCACGAGTGGCCCCGTCAAGATCCTGCACGCTGCACGTCAGGATCTCGAAGTGCTGTGGCCCACGGTCGGACGCGTCGGGCCGGTATTCGACACACAGGTCGCGGCTGCGCTGGCTGGCTTTCCTGCACAGGTGGGCTACGCCGAGCTCGTGCGCAAGCTGCTCGATCACGAACTCGCGAAGGCGCATACGCGCACCGACTGGTCGCGCCGACCCCTCAGCCGGGAGCAGCTTGAGTATGCGCTCGACGACGTGCGCTTCCTCGCGCCGCTGCGCGACGCCCTGCTCGAACGCCTCGACAAGCTCGGCCGCACCGCGTGGCTCGCGCAAGACCTGCGCGAACTCGCCAGCCCGGAGAGCTTCATCGTCGACCCCGATTGCGCCTGGCAGCGACTGAAAGGCGTGCAGGCACTCGACGCGGGGCGTCAGCGGCTCGCGAAATCGCTCGCGGCATGGCGCGAACGGCGCGCGATCGATCGCAACCGCCCGCGCGGATGGATACTCGACGACGCCGCGCTCAAGGAGATCGTCGCGAGTGTGCCGCGCGATGCGGATGCGCTCGCGGCGATTGCAGAAGTACCGGAGGGCGTGGCGCAGCGCTCGGGGGCGGAACTCCTGCAGCTGGTTCGCGAGGCGGAAATTCCCGAGCCTCCACCGCCACTGCCACGCCGCGAGCGGCCTGATCCCGCATTCACGAATGCGGTGAAGCGCCTCGTGGAACTCACGCGGCAGGCGGCGGGCGAGACCGGGATCAGTGCCGAGATCATCGCGCCGCGCCGCGAGCTGGAACGGCTCGCGGCGGGCGATGAAACCGTCGCGGTACTGCAGGGTTGGCGGCGGGAGCTCGTGGGCGATCGATTGCTCGAGGGGTTGCGGGCGAATGGGTGACGGGCAGCGGGCTACGGGCAGCGGGCCCGGGCAGGAGCGCAGCATCCGGTTCCTCGCGGGTCGAGCGCCGCCTGCGGCGGTTCCCTCGTCGCGGCGGCGCCCGGCGCATGGGCTCGTCGAAGCCGGAAAAGATGGTGGACGCCGGGCGCAGCTCGCCGCTCCTCGGCGCCCTCCACGCTCGTCACTGGATGCTGCGCTCCCGCCCGGACCCGGTGCCGGCTGCTCTTCGCAGGTGAAGAAGGGCTACGTGCGACGCGCAAGAGGCGCGGAGGGCGCCGAGGGGTAGCGGTCAGAGCGAGGCGACGCATGACTCTCCGCGCCTCTGGCCCATCGCCCGTTGCTCGTTGCTCGGCGCGCGTAGCCCGCCGCGCACCGCCCTACGCGCGCGGCGCCTCTTCCACCAGAATGCCCTCGCCGGTGCGCTCGGCCAGCGCGGCTTCGAGGCGCTGGGTCACCTCTTCCATTGCGGCGTCCGCATCGATCATGCGCAGGAGACCCTGCGCGCTGTAGTGGGCCACGAGTGGCTTCGTCTGTTCGTCGTACACCTGCAGCCGCTTCGCGACGGTCTCCTCCTTGTCGTCGGGGCGCTGCACGAGATGCGGCGCGGCGCAGCAGCCCTCCGCTGGCGGGGGTGCGGTATGGATGTTGAACACGCGCCCGCAATTCGTGCAGCTGCGGCGGCCGGAAATGCGCTTGATCAGCTTGCCGTAGTCGACATCCATCAACACGACCGCATCAAGCGGCGTGCCAAGTTCGCCGAGCAGGCGCGCGAGACCCTCGGCCTGCGCGATCGTCCGCGGAAAACCGTCGAGGATGAAACCCTTGCGCGCATCCGGCTGCCCGAGGCGCTCGCGGATGATGCCCAGCATCGTCGCATCGTCGACGAGTTTGCCTGCATCCATGATGGCTTTGGCATGCACGCCGAGCGGCGTGCCGGCCTTGACCGCGGCACGCAACAGATCGCCGGTCGAGATCTGCGGCACACCGTGCCGCTCGACCAGCCGCTGGGATTGCGTGCCCTTGCCGGAGCCGGGCGCGCCAAGGAGGACAATGCGCATGGGCCGCGCACAGTACCGGGCCCTTCCGCCGCGGTCAAATGAGCTATCCTTGGCTCAAGTATGCAAAAACCCGCGAAAAAGAACGCGCTGTACGCGCAGTCCGGCGGGGTCTCCGCCGTCATCAACGCTTCCGCAGCCGGCGTCATCGACGCCTGCCTGAAACACCGGTCGCGGATCGGCCGTCTCTACGCGGGCCGCGACGGCATCGTCGGCGCACTCACCGAGGACCTGATCGACATTGCGAAAGAAAGCCGCGCAACCCTGCGCGGCCTGCGCCACACACCCGCAGGCGCCTTCGGGTCGGCGCGTTTCAAGCTGAAGGGCATCGAGCAGAACCGCGCTGAATACGAACGCCTGATCGAGGTCTTTCGCGCGCACGATATCGGCTATTTTTTCTACAACGGCGGCAACGACTCGATGGATACGGCGCTCAAGCTGTCGCAGATCGGCAGCCAGATGGGCTATCCGCTCGTCTGCGTGGGCGTGCCGAAGACCGTCGACAACGACCTGCCGCTCACCGACTGCTGCCCGGGCTTCGGCTCCGTCGCGAAGTACGTGGCAGTCTCGACCCGCGAAGCCGCGCTCGATGTCGCCTCGATGGCGCGCACTTCGACCAAGGTTTTCGTGCTCGAGGTGATGGGCCGGCACGCCGGGTGGATCGCCGCCGCAGGCGGCCTTGCGGGACGCAAGGTGGATGAACCGCCGCACATCATCCTCTTCCCCGAAATTCCGTTCGAGCAGCAGCGTTTTCTCGAGCGCGTGAAGCAGAGCGTGACGGACTATGGCTACTGCGTGATCGTCGTGTCGGAAGGCGCGCACTACGCCGACGGCCGCTTTCTCGCTGACGCCGGCACGAAGGACGCTTTCGGCCACACGCAGCTCGGCGGCGTCGCGCCGCTCGTGGCGAACATGGTGCGCGAGCACCTCGGCTACAAGTATCACTGGGCCGTCGCGGATTACCTGCAGCGCGCCGCGCGGCACATTGCCTCGAAGGTCGACGTCGCGCAGGCGTACGCGGTCGGCAAGGCCGCGGTCGAGTTCGCGCTCGCGGGTCAGAATGCGGTGATGCCCGCGATCGTGCGCAAGTCCGCAAAGCCCTACAAGTGGGCCATCAAGGCCGTGCCGCTCGCTGACGTGGCGAACGTCGAGAAGAAGGTGCCTCGCCACTTCATCACGGCCGATGGTTTCGGCATCACCGAGGCGTGCCGGCGCTACCTTGAGCCACTCATTGCGGGTGAGGATTACCCGCCGTACAGGAACGGCCTGCCCGACTACGTGAAGATCAAGGGCGCGCCCGTCAAGCGCAAGCTCACGACGAGCTACAAGCTCTAGTTGCATCGGGCATGAATGCTCTGTCTCCCACTGCGATGCTGATGCCGATGGCCGCGATGGTTGCGCTCACCGCGATCGTCTGGGTGCGACTCTATTTCGAGCGCATCGGCGAGATGCGTGAGCGGCGCATTCGCCCGCAGTCGGTCGCCACGTCCCGCGAGATGGCCGCCGCGCTCGTGCGCACGCAGGCGGCCGACAACCTGCGCAACCTCTTCGAGATACCGGTGCTCTTCTACGCGCTGTGCCTCGCCGTGGTCTCGGTCGGTGTCGCGACCCCGCTACTGGTCGACGGCGCCTGGGCATATGTCCTGTTGCGGGCGGTACACTCGCTGATCCACTGCACCTACAACCGCGTCATGCATCGCTTCGCGACTTACGTGGCGAGCTCGGCCCTGCTGTTCGTCCTCTGGGCCGCCTTCGTCGTGCGTGTGGTATAGTTCGCGGCCTTTTTTTAGGGGAGCCGTCGCCTCGCGCCGGCCAAACAAGACAATTCCGCTGGAGGTCTCCTGATGGATGCCACAATGTGGCTGTGGCTCGCGGTCGCCGCGGGTATCGTTGCCGTGCTCTACGGCGTACTTTCCACCGTTTCCGTACTGGGCCTGCCGGCGGGCAATGCCCGCATGCAGGAAATCGCCGCGGCCGTCCAGGCCGGCGCGAAGGCCTACCTCAACCGCCAGTACACCACCATCAGCCTCGTCGGTGTCGTGCTGTTCGTCGTGCTCGGGCTCGCGCTCGGCTGGGCGACGGCCGGCGGATTCGCGGTTGGCGCGATTCTCTCGGGCGCCACCGGTTACATCGGCATGAACATCTCGGTACGCGCGAACGTGCGTACCGCCGAAGCCGCGAACAACGGCCTGAACGCCGCGCTCTCGGTCGCGTTTCGCGGCGGTGCGATCACGGGCATGCTGGTCGTCGGCCTCGCCCTTCTCGGCGTCGCGGGCTACTACGCCCTGCTCGCGCCCTCGATCGGCAGCGAAGCCGCGCTGCACGCGCTCGTCGGCCTCGCCTTCGGCGGCTCGCTGATCTCGATCTTCGCACGCCTCGGTGGCGGCATCTTCACGAAGGGTGCGGACGTCGGTGCCGACCTCGTCGGCAAGGTCGAAGCGGGTATTCCCGAAGACGACCCGCGCAACCCGGCGGTGATCGCCGACAACGTCGGCGACAACGTCGGCGACTGCGCCGGCATGGCCGCGGACCTCTTCGAGACCTACGCCGTGACGCTCGTCGCGACCATGCTGCTCGGCGGCCTGATGCTGAAGGACCAGGGCACCGCAGCCGTGATCTACCCGCTCGCGCTCGGCTCGGCCTCGATCATCGCCTCGATCATCGGCACCTTCTTCGTGAAGGCGTCCGAAGGCGGCAAGATCATGAACGCTCTCTACAAGGGCGTGATCGTCTCCGGCGTGATCGCTGCCATCGCGTTCTGGTTCATCACGCAGGCGCTGATGCCGGCGACGGCGGGCGCGATGTTCGGCTGCGCGCTGATCGGGCTGGCGCTCACGGCCGCGATGATCGTGATCACCGAGTACTACACCGCAACCGAGTATTCACCGGTGCGCATGGTGTCCTCGGCCTCGCAGACGGGTCACGCGACCAATATCATCGCGGGCCTCGGTGTCTCGATGAAGTCGACCGCACTGCCCGTGCTCGCGGTGTGCTTCGCGATTTACGGATCGTACGCGCTCGGCGGCCTGTACGGCATCGCGATCGCCGCGACCGCCATGCTGTCGCTCACCGGCATGATCGTCGCGCTCGACGCCTATGGGCCGATAACCGACAACGCAGGTGGCATCGCGGAGATGGCGGAACTGCCGAAGAAGATCCGCGACATCACCGATCCGCTCGACGCAGTCGGCAACACGACCAAGGCGGTCACGAAGGGCTACGCGATCGGCTCGGCGGGACTTGCCGCACTCGTGCTGTTCGCCGACTACACGCACAACCTCGAAACCCATCTCGTCGCGACCGGTCGCGAGATGATCGAGTTCTCGCTGTCCGATCCGGCAGTCATCATCGGCCTCTTCATCGGCGGCCTCGTGCCCTATCTCTTCGGCGCGATGGCGATGGAAGCCGTCGGTCGCGCGGCGGGCTCGGTGGTCAATGAAGTGCGCCGCCAGTTCCGCGAGATCAAGGGCATCATGGAAGGCAAGGCCAAGCCCGACTACTCGAAGGCGGTGGACCTCCTCACGCGCGCGGCGATCAAGGAAATGATCGTGCCCTCGCTGCTGCCGATCCTCGTGCCCGTCATCGTCGCATTCGGCCTGAATGCACTGATGGGCCCCGGCGCCGGTCTGCGCGCGCTCGGTGGTCTCCTGATCGGCACGATCGTCACGGGCCTCTTTGTCGCGATCTCAATGTGCACGGGCGGCGGCGCCTGGGACAACGCGAAGAAGCACATCGAAGAGGGCAACTTCGGTGGCAAGGGCTCGGATGCCCACAAGGCGGCGGTCACGGGCGACACCGTGGGCGATCCGTACAAGGACACCGCGGGCCCCGCGATCAACCCGCTGATCAAGATCATCAACATCGTGGCACTGCTGCTGGTGCCGCTGCTGTAAGGGCTACGGGCCGCGAGCGGCGGGCCACGGGCCGGAAGCGCGGGTGATTCACCCCGCTTCCTCGCGCGGGTCGAGCGCCCCCCCCCCGCTCGCCTATACTCATCCGGCAAGGGCACGAGGGAGCCTCCATGTCTCGCATCGGCATGGCGATCGTCCTGATCGCCGGCATCGTGGTCGCGCCGCGGGTGGTCGGTGCAGATGACCTCATCGACCGCTTCGCAAGACTGGAAGCCATTGGCGGCGTCAGCATCGCCACGGATGGCCGGCACATCGCGCTTCTCTGCGAGCGCAATGGCCGGCGCGCTGCCTGCGTCCACGAACTGGATGCGGTCGACAAGCCGCCGCAGATTTTCGCGCCCCGCCTCGAACAGCGCCTTCACAGGATCCGCTGGAGCAGTCCGGAGTGGCTGCTGCTCGATGTCGACGTCACGCAGGACCTGACCAACGTGGCGAACAACGTGCGGCTCATGACTTTCACCCGCACGCTCGCAATCAACATCCGCACCCGCGAGGGCTCGCAGCTCCTGACCAATGGCGAAACCGCCTATACATCGAGGCTGACACGCATCGTTGCGGCCCCCGAGGCGACTCCCGACGAGGTGCTGATGTCGGCGTATTACTGGCGAGCCGACGCCTCGAAGGATACCCGGCTGGGGACGGGTGGTGACAGCGCGCGGATGGGCCTCTTTCGCGTCAACCTGAAGACCGGCTACGGCAAGCTCGTCGAGGATGGCGGGACCCTGACTTACTCGTACGTCCTCGACCCGCAAGGCGCCATGCGTGCCCGGGCCGATTTCGAGGAAAAAACGCGGCGTGACACGGTCTATCGCGTCGACGGCGGCAAGTTGACCCGATTGCTGGAGCGCGACGGCGTCACTTCCGCCACAGACCCGATTGCCGGGCTCGCAGTCGACGGCAAGGCGCTCGCATTGGGAGAATACGCGCAAGACGGCAACTACACGCCCTATCTCATCGATCTCGCCACGGGGGCGCGACGTCCCGCCGACCCGGGACTCGAAGGCACGGGCGTCGGCGGCTGGATAGACGATGGCACCACATCGTCGATCGTAGGCGTCTATCGCGCAGGCGAGCATGGCAGCCAGCACTTCATCGATCCGGCGTTGCACCGCTGGTACGCAGCCTTGGGCAGGGCCCTGCCCGGCAAGAGCATCCAGTTCGAGTCGTGGTCCCGCGACCGATCGACCATCGGCCTGTCGGCTGTGGCCCCCGGCGAACCAGCCAGCTATTACATCTTCGACGCGAAGCAGAAAGCGCTGTCGCCGGTCGGTCAGGCGAGACCGGAACTCGCCGACCTTCCCGTCGCGCCGACGACCGTCGTGCAGTACGCCGCGCGCGACGGGCTCGGGATCGAGGCCTACCTCACGCTGCCGCCCGGCAAGACTGAAAAGGACGGACCCTTCCCGCTGCTGCTCATGCCCCACGGAGGACCCTTTGCGCGCGATGACGCGAGCTTCGACTGGTGGGGTGCCTATTTCGCGCAGCGGGGCTACGCGGTGCTGAAGCCCAATTTCCGCGGCTCCGACGGTTACGGCCTCGAGTTCCGCAGAAAGGGCTTCGGCGAATTCGGCGGCGCGATGATCGACGACATCATCGATGGCGCGAAGTACCTCGTGTCGAAGGGCGTCGCCGACGGATCGCGCATCTGCGCGATGGGTGCAAGTTATGGCGGCTATGCATCGTTGATGGTGCCGATCCGCGACCCTTCGCTCGCCAGATGCGTAATCGGGGTGAACTCCGTGACCGAACCATCAACCCATATCAGTGAAATCGTCAAGCGCTACGGCAAGGACTCGATGACGCTCGAGTTCTGGGACGATTACATTGGTGACCGCTTCCGTGATACGGCCGAGAAAGCCGCCATTTCACCCCTGCGCAACGCGCAGGGCATCAGGGTGCCCGTGCTGCTGCTGCACGGGAGCCTCGACACGACCGTATTCGTCGAGCAGTCGCGCGCGCTGCGGGACAGGCTCACGGCAACCGGTGGCAGCGTACGCCTGGTCGAGCTCGAGGGTGACGACCACTACCTGAATACGACAGCCGTCCGCAGGACACTGCTGACGGAGATCGACACCTTCCTGACGCGCCATCTGGCGGCCAGATAGCGACGAACGGAACTGACTAACCGGCGCTCTTGCCCTAATCTCGCAGCCCTGAGCCCTTGGCCCGAAGGAGTCCCCCATGTCCTCCAGAACCCTCATCCTCGCCGCCGCCCTCGGCAGCCT
>CAUJHX010000009.1 GCA_963204795.1 Pseudomonadota bacterium
TCCTCGACCGTGATCACGCCTTCCTTGCCGACCTTTTCCATCGCGTCGGCAATCGTCTTGCCGATCGACTCGTCGGAGTTCGCCGAGATCGTGCCGACCTGCGCGATGGCCTTCGAGTCCTTGCAGGGCTTCGAGAGCTTCTTCAGCTCGTCGGTCGCCGCCGTGACGGCCTTGTCGATGCCGCGCTTGATGTCCATCGGGTTGCGGCCCGAGGCGACGGCCTTCAGGCCCTCGCGGATGATCGCCTGCGCGAGCACCGTGGCGGTCGTCGTGCCGTCACCGGCCTCGTCGGAGGTGTTGGAAGCGACTTCCTTCACCATCTGCGCGCCCATGTTCTCGAACTTGTCCTTGAGCTCGATTTCCTTCGCGACCGACACGCCATCCTTGGTGATGGTGGGGGCGCCGAAGCTCTTCTCGAGCACCGCGTTGCGGCCCTTGGGGCCGAGCGTCGCCTTGACGGCGTTGGCGAGGACGTTCACGCCCTTGAACATGCGGGCGCGCGCGTCATCGCTGAAACGTACTTCTTTGGCTGCCATGTTATTTGCCCTCGATCACGGCCATGACGTCTTCTTCGCGCATGACGAGGAGGTCCTCGCCGTCGACCTTGACTTCAGTGCCGCTGTACTTGCCGAAGAGAATCTTGTCGCCGACCTTGACGTCGAGCGGACGGACGGTGCCGTCTTCGAGAATCTTGCCCTTGCCGATCGCGACGATCTTGCCCTGGATGGGCTTCTCGGCCGCGGTGTCGGGAATCACGATGCCACCCGGGGAAGTACGCTCTTCCTCCAGGCGCTTCACGATGACGCGGTCATGAAGCGGACGAATCTTCATGGAGTTCGCTCCTGTTGAGACTGATGATTGATATGGAATCTTCGTATCGCCAGGGAGGTAGTGTTAGCACTCTCCCCGATTGGCTGCTAATGATAGGGGCCGCGATCCGGATTTCAAGACCTTGACAGGGCGCTTGTTGACATAATGAGCCGAGGAACCCCCGATTCAGGGCGTATTCCAAGGAATGACCAGCCTCTCTCGCTTAGGATGAACGGATGCCCACGCTGTCCGCGGCCGCGCGCCTGATCGCGACTTTCGCCCTGTTGCTGGCCTCGCTGGCAGCCCCTGCGTCCGCCGACGAGTTCCTGCCGCCCGAAACGGTCTACCGGTACACGCTCGACAGCGATGGCCGGCAGATCGTCGTGCACTGGAATATCGAAGGAGGCTACTACCTCTACCGCAAACGCATGGGCGTCGCGACGAGTGATCCAGGTGTCGCACTCGGTGAGCCCGTCTATCCGCAGGGGCAGATCCACACCGACGAGTACTTCGGCGAGCAGGAGATCTTCCGCGGCAAGTTCGATGTCGTGGTCCCGATCACGCTTGCATCGGACGCAGCGACGAGTACCGGCACGCGCTCCGTACCCATCACGCTGAAACTGCAGGGCTGCGCCGATGCAGGCCTGTGCTACCCGCCGACGACCTGGAATGCGACCGTTGCCGTACCGGTCGTCTCGCGCCTTGGGGCCGCGCCATCGGGCGTAGCCACGGGCATCGATGCCGTGCTCGCACAGGCGCGCGCCAGCGGGTCCGGTGCGGGGGGTGACGAGTTCCTTGATCCGGACATCGCCTTTCAACTCGCCGCGACAGCCGATGGCCCCGATCGCGTGAAGATCATCTGGGAAATCGCACCGGAGTATTACCTCTATCGCAACCGGCTCAAGGTGACCACCGCGAGCGCCCAGGCGACGCTCGGACCTCTCGCGTTGCCCACGGGCGAAAGCCACACCGACGAATATTTCGGTGAGCAGGAGGTTTACCGCGAAGAGCTCATCGCGAGCTTGCCCGTCGCACGACCCGGTGGCAGCGCCCTCGCCCTGCCGCTCGAAGTGACCTATCAGGGCTGCGCCGACGCCGGCCTGTGCTACCCACCCATCACGAAGACACTGAACGTGGATCTGCCCGCCGGTGGAACAATCACCGGAGATTCGGCAGGGTTCGTGTCCAGACAGGACTGGATGGCCGGGTTCATACGCTCGGGCAACCTGTTTCTCGTCATCGGTTTCTTCTTCGGCGCAGGCCTGTTGCTCGCGTTCACGCCTTGCGTGCTGCCGATGGTGCCAATCCTGTCCGGCATCATCGCGGGCCAGGGCGCAGGTGTGACCACCCGGCGCGCATTCTTCCTTTCCCTGAGCTACGTGCTCGGCATGGCGTTCACGTACACGCTCGCGGGCATCGCGGCTGCGGCGGCCGGTGCGCAGATTCAGGCCGTGTTCCAGCAGCCCTGGATCGTCACGGTGTTTGCGCTGTTGTTCATCCTGCTGGCGTTGTCGATGTTCGGGCTTTTCACGATCCAGATGCCGGCTGTCATCCAGACGCGCCTCGCCGATGCGAGCAACCGGCAGCGTGCAGGCACGTTTGGCGGCGTCGCGGTGATGGGCGCCCTCTCCGCGCTGATCGTCACGACCTGCGTGGCGCCCGCGCTCGTCGCGACGCTCGCGGTGATCGGCCAGAGCGGGGACGTCTTGCGCGGTGGGCTTGCGCTCTTTGCGATGAGTCTCGGCATGGGTGCGCCGCTGCTCGTGGTCGGCGCCTCGGCGGGCAAGCTGCTGCCGAAAGCGGGCCCGTGGATGGACACGGTGAAGCGCGTGTTCGGCGTACTGTTTCTGCTGGTTGCCGCGTGGATGCTCGGGCGCATACTCCCGGGGCGCATGGGGCTCCTGCCCTGGGCGATCACCGCGTTCGCCGCCACTTGGGTGTGCCAGGCCGCGATCTCACAGACACGGCGCAAATGGATTCCGCGCACGATCGGCGCAGTGGCGGGCCTCTATGGTGTCGCGCTCCTGGCGGGCGCCGCGTTCGGCGGCAGCGATCCGCTTGCGCCGATTCCGCAGTTGTCCGGGAGGCATGCGGAGCTGCCTTTCAAAACGATCAAGTCAGTCGCGGACCTCGATGCCGAAATCGCCGCGGCGCGCGCGGCAGGCCGGCCCGTGATGCTCGATTTCTATGCAGACTGGTGCGTGTCGTGCAAGGAAATGGAGAAGTACACGT
>CAUJHX010000010.1 GCA_963204795.1 Pseudomonadota bacterium
GGCGACGGGCGACGGGCGACGGGCGACGGGCGACGGGCGACGGGCGACGGGCGACGGGCGACGGGCGACGGGCGACGGGCGACGGGCGACGGGCGACGGGCGACGGGCGACGGGCGACGGGCGACGGGCGACGGGCCAGAATCGCCGCGTAATTTGTTGATTGTCAAGTTATTTTTGGCCGCCTTGGCATGGAACTTACCGCAGCTTTAGCACTCCAACGTCGCGAGTGCTAACATTGGGAGCATGAGCATGCAGCTAGTCGCGCGCCGGAATGATTTCCTGCTGTCGACCCCGATCGGCAGCTTCGATGCGTACCTCGAGCGGGTCGCGCAGATCCCGGTGCTCTCGCGTGAGCGGGAGCAGGAGCTTGCGCAACGTCTGCGTGATGCAGGCGATCTTGTGGCCGCACGCGAGCTTGTCCTGTCGCACTTGCGCTTCGTCGTGCATGTGGCGCGCGGCTACTCCGGCTACGGGTTGCCGCTCGGCGACATCGTGCAGGAAGGCAATATCGGCCTCATGAAGGCCGTCAAGCGTTTCGACCCTGCGCTCGGCGTGCGCCTCGTGTCATTCGCCGTGCACTGGATCCGCGCCGAGATCCACGAATATGTATTGCGCAACTGGCGGCTCGTGAAAATTGCGACCACGAAGGCGCAGCGCAAGCTCTTTTTCAATCTGCGCCGCATGAAGAAGAACCTCGCGTGGCTCACGCACGAGGAGACGCAGGCCGTCGCGAAGGATCTCGGCGTGCGTCCCGAAGAGGTCACGGAGATGGAGCAACGCCTCGCCTCGCGCGACCTCTCCTTCGACCCCGTGCCCGATGCGGACGACGATGAAGGCTACGGTCCCGCGGCCTATCTGCCCGCGCCCGACGCCGATCCGGCCGAGATGGTCGCGGACGACGAATCGGAACGGGACACCTCCGCGCATCTCGCAAGCGCCATCGAAGCGCTCGACCCGCGCAGCCGCGATATCGTGCGCCGGCGCTGGATGGCAGACGGGAAGGCCACGCTGCACGACCTCGCCGACGAGTACGGTGTGTCGGCCGAGCGCGTGCGCCAGATCGAAGCGGCGGCGTTCAGGAAGCTTCGCGGCACACTGACCGCCGCGTAGTCGCTGCGACCGGCCCCATGCCCCCGTGCGCTACAGCGCACGGATCGGCGCGAAAGTCAGCTCCACGCGCCGGTTCCGCGCGCGTCCTTCTGCCGTTTCGTTGCTGGCGATCGGCCGCGCTTCACCTGCGCCCACAGTGATCAGGCGGTCGGCAAGTATGCCGCGCGCGCGCAGGTACTCGGCCACCGTGCCCGCGCGTCGCTCCGAGAGCTGCTGATTGTAGGCCTCGCTGCCGGTGCTGTCGGTGTGGCCGGCCACCTCGACGAGGGTCTTGTCGAATTCCTGCGCGACGAGCGCCACCGAATCGAGCACGCGGAAGAACGAGGGGTTCAGGTCCGAGCTGTCGGTCCTGAACGTGATGTTGCCGGGCATATTGAGGGTCACGTTGTCGCCCACCCGCGTGACGGACACGCCGGTACCGCGCAGCTGTTCGCGCAGTTTCGCCTCCTGCCGGTCCATGTAGGCGCCGATGCCGGCGCCACTGAGGCCACCTATGCCTGCGCCGATCAGCGCGCGCTCCCGCCGCTCGCGTGAGCTGTCGCCGGTGATAAGGCCGATCACGGCGCCCGTCGCAGCGCCGATGATCGCGCCCTTCGAGGTCTTGTTCATCTCCCTGCCGCCGGTGTACGGATCGGTCGTGTAGCAGCCGGCGACAGCCACTGCGGCGAGCGCCGCAGCAAGCAGCGCGCGCGTGATGCGGATTCGTGTCATGAAAACTTTCCTCTGCTCGACACAGGAGACACGCGGGGGTAGCGTCACGAAAATGGAACAGCGCGAAGGGTACACCATGCGCACGGTGACGCAGTGGCTGGACGAGTACGGCGACAGCCACCGCAACGTGGTGAACAAGCGCCTGCACTGGCTCTGCGTGCCGGCCATCGTGATCTCGGTCATCGGGCTGCTCTGGTCGCTGCCCGTGCCGGCGGCCTTCGGCACGTTGTCGCCATGGCTCAACTGGGCGACGGTTGCCGCACTCTCGAGCGTAGTCCATTACTGCCTGCTTTCGCCGTCGCTCGCGCTCGGCAGCGTGCCCGTATTCGTCGCCATGTTCGCGATCGTCCACGGCCTTTCGCTCCTGCCCTGGCCCCTTTGGCAGACCTGCACCCTGATCTTCGTCGTGGCCTGGATCGGCCAGTTCGTGGGCCATGCAGCGGAGGGCAAGCGGCCGTCGTTCTTCAAGGACCTGCAGTTCCTCCTGATCGGCCCGCTGTGGCTGCTCGCGAGCGCCTACCGGCGCCTCGGCCTCCCCTATGAGCGCCGCCGCAGCACAGGGTTCGACAAGTAGTCGAAGCTCGCGTCCGGCCGATTCGGCCCCGCTATACTTGGCGATCCTTACCGGAGATCGCCCAGTGGCCGCACCTGCCAGCAAGAAGCACATTGCCCTCGATCCGATGGACCTGTATGGCGTACGTACCCTGCTCAGCGAGGACGAGCAGATGGTGCAGGATTCCGTGGCACGGCTCGTGGATGACAAGGTATTGCCGATCATCCGCGAATGCTTCGAACAGCACCGCTTCCCGAGGGAGCTCGTGTCCGAACTCGCCGCCCTCGGCCTGCTCGGCTCCTCGATCGAGGGCTACGGTTGCGCGGGTCTCAATGGCGTCAGCTATGGGCTCATCTGCCAGGAGCTCGAGCGCGGCGATTCGGGTGTTCGCAGTTTCGTCTCGGTGCAGTCCTCGCTCTGCATGTTCCCGATCCACGCTTTCGGCAGCGAGGAACAGAGGCAGAAATATCTGCCCCGCATGGCGAAGGGTGAGCTGATCGGCTGCTTCGGCCTCACGGAACCCCACGGTGGCTCCGACCCGGCCAACATGAAGACCCACGCGAAGAAGCGCGGCAAGGACTGGGTCATAAACGGCTCGAAGATGTGGATCACGAACGGCGCCATCGCCGATCTGTGCGTCTGCTGGGCTGAGACCCCCGAGGGCATCCGCGGCTTCATCATCGACAAGGGCACGAAGGGCTTCTCGGCGCCCGAGATCGGCAACAAATTCTCCCTGCGCGCCTCGGTCACCTCCGCGCTCTTCTTCGACAATGTGGTCGTACCGGAAGCGCAGATGCTGCCTGGCGCGCTCGGCCTGCGCGGTCCGCTCTCGTGCCTCACGCAGGCCCGCTACGGCATCGCCTGGGGCGTGATCGGCGCGGCGCAGGCCTGCCTCGCGCAGATGATCGATTACACGAAGACGCGCGTGCTCTTCGGCCGTCCGCTGGCGGAGAACCAGGCGATCCAGATCCGCCTCGCCGACATGTCCCGCCGCATCACGACCGCGCAGCTCCTCGCGCTGCAGCTCGGGCGCCTGAAGGACAAGGGCGAGATGGTGCCCTCGCACGTCTCACTCGCGAAATGGAACAACTGTCGCATGGCGCTCGATATCGCACGCGATGCGCGCGACATGCTGGGCGGCGCAGGCATCAGTGCCGAATTCGTCCCGATCCGGCACATGCTCAACCTCGAGAGCGTCATCACCTATGAAGGCACCGAGACGGTGCACCAGCTGACGATCGGCCGCGAGCTCACCGGGATCAACGCGTTCTAGGCCGGCATCGTCCCACGGGAGGGAGCACCGTGAAAAAGCGTCTTGCAATCGCATTCGCCTGCGCCGCGCTCACGGCCTGCGGCGTGAATCCGGTCACGGGCGAAAAGGAGATCCAGTTCGTCTCCGAGGCGCAGGAACTCGCGATCGGGCGGCAGCAGTACGCGCCGATGCGCCAGGTCGAGGGTGGCGATTTCGACGTGCTGCCGGAGCTCACGACTTACGTCAATGGCGTTGGCCAGAAGCTGGCGGCGGTTTCCGATCGCAAACTCCCGTACGAGTTCGTGGTCCTCGACAATTCCGTGCCCAATGCGTGGGCGCTGCCCGGCGGCAAGATCGCGGTCAACCGCGGACTGCTCACCGAACTCACGAGCGAGGCAGAACTCGCCGCCGTGCTCGGTCACGAGATCGTGCACGCTGCCGCGCGGCATGGCGCGAAGGCGCAGGAGCGCGGCGTGATGATGCAGGCGGGGATGGCCGCCGCGCAGATTGGCGCCGCGGTCGGCGGCATGGATGCGGGGATTGCGAATCTCGCGCTCGGCGGTGCGTCGATCGGCCTTTCGATGGTGCAGATGAAGTACGGTCGCGACCAGGAGCTCGAGAGCGACCACTATGGCAT
The DNA here is from genome assembly GCA_963204795.1 of Pseudomonadota bacterium. GTDB lineage: Bacteria > Pseudomonadota > Gammaproteobacteria > Steroidobacterales > Steroidobacteraceae > CADEFQ01. The sequence continues at coordinate 4,264 of CAUJHX010000010.1, forward strand.
GAAGTACATGAAGCTCGCGGGTTACGACCCGTGGGGTGCCGTCACGCTGCAGGAAACCTTCGTGCGGCTCGCGAGCGGAAAAGGCGCGAAACAGCAGGGCTGGCTCGAAGGCCTGTTCGCTTCGCATCCGCCCTCGCAGGAACGGCTCGAGCGCAATCGCGCCTACGCTCTCGAGCTCGGTCGCGGTGGCACGATCGGCGCCGACACGTATGCGGCGGCGATGAAGCCGCTCCTTGCGATGCAGCCCGGTTACGACAAGTACGACGAGGCCGTGGCCGCCGCGCGCAAGAAGGAGCTCGACAAGGCGCACGGACTCGCGCTCGAAGCTGCGCGCCTGCTGCCGATGGAGGGTCGTGCGCAGCAGCTCCTCGGCGACATCGCGGTCGCCCAGGGCAAACCGAAAGAATCGCTCGGCCATTTCCAGAAGGCGCAGAGCCTCAATCCCGATTACTTCGGCTCGTACCTTGGCGCCGGAATTGCCTCCTACAAGCTCGGCGACAGGGCGGCGGCCACGGCGGCGTTCGAGAGAAGCGCGCAGCTGCTGCCCACGGCCGCTGCGGCGTACTACCTCGGCGCCATCGCGCGCGATCGCGGTGACAGGGCCGTGGCGCTGCAGCACTTCAAGGCCGCCGCAGGCTCGAGCAGCACCTATGGCAAAGAGGCGGCTGAAGAGTACGTGCGACTCGATCTGCCGCAGAACCCCGGCAACTACGTTGCAGCGCTCGTGCAGACCGATGCCAGTGGCAAGGCACATGTGATCATCGAGAACCGCGCACCGGTGGCGCTTGCGAACATCGTCGTCACCCCGGTACTGGTCGATGCCAACGGACGTGTCCTGCGGGAGGGCAGCACCGTGCAGATCCGCGGCCCGGTGCCGGCCGGCGAGCGCGCATCGGCCGCTGTCAGCACCGGCAACCTGACGGCAGAGCAACTGAGGTTCCTGAAGGCGCGCGTCGAGGCGGCGCGCCTCGCGCAATAGCGCGTGCACTGGCAGGAGGTATTCCGCGGGCGCCATCGCGAGATTCTCGCGATGGCCTGGCCGATGATCCTCGCGAATATCTCGCCAGCACTCATCGGTCTCGTCGATACAGCAGTCGTCGGTCACCTTGGCGACGCGCACTACATCGGCGCCGTCGCGGTGGGCGCGGTGATCCTGAGCTTCACGTTCACGGCATGCAATTTCCTGCGCATGACGACCACCGGTCTCGCCGCGCAGGCAGCCGGGGCCGGCGACGCCACGCGCCTGCGCACGGTGCTCGCGCAGGCCTGCGGCACGGCGCTCTACCTCGGCACACTGCTGCTGCTCGTGCAGGTGCCGCTCGGCGCGCTCGCGCTGCGCCTCATCGAGCCGAGCGCCGCAGTCGCGGATGCCGCGTGGAGCTACTACGCAATCCGCATCTGGAGCGCGCCGGCGGCGCTCGTGAACTTCGCCCTGATCGGCTGGTTCGTCGGCCTCGGCAACGCGCGTGCGCCGCTGGCGATGGTGCTCACCGCAAATGCGGTCAACATCGTGCTCGATCTCATCCTCGTGCCCGGCCTCGGCTTCGCGGTCAAGGGCGTCGCATGGGCATCGCTCGTCGCGGAATATGTGGGTACAGCACTCGGCGCGTGGCTCATCGGCAAGGAGCTTGCGCAGCGCCCCGGCCGCTGGTCGCGTGCGGCAATCCTGCACCTGCGGGATCTCTACGCGCTCTTCTCCGCCAACGCGGCACTCTTCCTGCGCACGCTCCTGCTGATGTTCGCCTTCGCCTTTCTCACCACCATGGGAGCGAGACAGACAGACACGATCCTTGCGGCGAACGCGATTCTCGTGAACCTGCAGTACCTGATGGCCTATGTGCTCGATGGCTTCGCGAATGCAGCTGAGTCGCTCACCGGCCGCGCGATCGGCGCACGTGATGGCGAGGGGGTCGGGGCGATCGTCCACGAATGCCTCATCTGGACACTCGCAGCCGCGCTCGCCATCGCGCTCGTCTACGCGGTCGCGGGTCCGCTCGCCATCCGCATCGTGACAAGCGTCCCGTCAGTGATCGAGGCTGCGCATAGGTATTTGCCGTGGATGGTGCTCTCGCCGCTCGTCTGTGCCTGGGGCTTCCTCTACGATGGCGTCTTCGTCGGTGCGCAGCGCGCGGGCGCCATGTTCGGCGTGATGCTGGTGGCGGTCGTCGTCGTGTTCCTGCCCGTGTGGTGGCTGACCCGTGGCTTCGGCAACCACGGGCTGTGGTTCGCGTTCACCATATTCAATGCCGCGCGTGGCCTGCAGCAGCACCTGCTCTTCAGGGACTGGCTGCGCCACGGCAGTCTGCTGGAGGTTCGATGAGCAGTCCGGTCTTGCAGCGCGACCATCGCAGCGTCATGGGTCGCATCCTCTACACGAGCCGCAAGCCCGAGCGGCTCGGGCAGGAACGTGGCCGCGAGTACTTCCGCATCGATACGCACGCGAGCGGCGCACGCACCGTCACGGCACACTGCGAGATCGACGACCGCCCGAGCGTGATGCGCGACATTACCTACGCGCTGGATGCCGGCTGGATGCCCACCGACTGCTTCGTGCGCCTGTCCGTCGGCGACCGGTTCACGGGCTCCGGCTGGTTCCGGTTCGCGCCGGGCGTGGCCGAATGCGAGACCTGGACCGCGGCCGAGGGGCGTGTGCGGCAGACCATGGCACTCGCGACCCCGCTCGTCACCTTCCAGAACCACGCGATCGCCTGCGACGCCTGGCACCTGCGCCTGATCGACCGGAATCAGCCCGGCGTCGTGCAGCGGATCCACCCGATGCTGCTCTCCTCGCCCGACCACCGCGGCGCGACGGGGCCGATGCTGCATTCGATCGGCGTGAACATCGTCTACGTCGGACCCGACAGGGTCGCCGTAGGCGCTGGCGCCTTTGATGCCTGGCACTACCAGTTCGTCGCGAACAGGGAATTGCCCGAGGAGCACCCGCCGTACGACGTCTGGTGCACGGCCGACGGCGAGTTTCTGTTCCTGAAAGGCGGCGTCGCGGGCTATATGCAGACCTGGTACGAACTGGTCGAGCTCACCCGGGCGTAACCCCCTCCCCGGACATGACTTCCGTCGCATGTCGCGCCGAAGCGACGTAGACATTTTGTCGACAGGGTTTACAATCTTGCTTCAAGGCAGTCCAGTTGCCTCAGTAAGTGCCGGATTCAGCGAAGGTTCAGGAAGGTGGCCCGAGACTTGCTGCATGTCTCTGTGGCGGCAAGGCATCCAGGTGATGCGAGGAGCGCACAACGGTTTACCGATAAAAAGTCGAGGCAGTCGGCGCGGGCACGGGTCCAGACGGCGGTAAGTGTTGCCGCTATCGGGGGCGACGAAGAGCGTGAACTGACACGCGGGCCTTTTATGATTGGCCGGGGCACGGCCCCAACGTTCCAGCCGTAAATGATTAAGTCCGTGAAGACGCCGCCCATCGCGCGCGCTCCAGGGCGCGGGCGGTGGCAGCTGACAGCGACCGACCTCGAATGTGTTCAGTGAACTGCAGCCCCGCCTCGTGCGGGGCTGATTTTTTCCGGGCATGGAGCCAACATCCTTCATCATGCCGGAACCCCGTCTGAAGATCGCCCGCCTCATCGCCGCACTGTGGCTGTGCGGTTCCGCGACAGTCCTCGCTGGTCCTGCGAAAGATCCCCCTGCGCCAGCTGAGGTGCCCGACGTCGGCACGGCCGATGCGGCCGGAGTCGACGCGGCCGCCGTCGATGCCGACATCGCGAGCCAGGAACTCTCGGGCGACGCGAGAATCCGGCTCGCGGCGGCGCGCGACTCCGTGGTGCAGATCCGCGGCTTCTTCGACCAGTCCGCATCGAGCGCATTCCACGGGAGCGGTTTCGCGGTCGATGATGGACGGCGCATCGTGACGAACTATCACGTCGTGGCGCAGGCCGTGTTGTACCCACGGCAGTACCGGCTGGAATACCTCGCGAGCGATGGGCGCACGGGGCCGTTGCAGGTGCTCGCGATCGACGTACGCAACGACCTCGCGGTGGTCGCAGCCGAGACCCTCGAATTGCCGCCCCTCAAGCTGCGCACCGGAATTCCCGCACAGGGCGAGCGCACCTGGTCGATCGGCTTTCCGCTGAACCTGGGTCTCGCGATCACCGAGGGCGTGGCGAACGGGCTGGTCGAGAGCAGCGTCGCGCAGCGCATCCATTACACCGGCGCGATCAACGGCGGCATGTCGGGCGGGCCTGCGCTCGACACGCGGGGTCACGTCTACGGAGTCAATGTTTCCGTGGTCACCGGCCGCCAGCTCGTGGGCTTCGTCGTGCCCGCGATGCACATCCCGGCGCTGCTCGCGCGTGCGAAGGAGCCGCTCGACCAGACGCTGAGCGCGCAACAGCTGCGCAGCCGCGTCACGGCGCAGGTGCTTGCCTACGAGGCGGAAGTGCTGGAAGCCGCGCCGGACGCGACCCGTACGCAAGTGGTGCGAGGGTACACGGTACCAACGCAGATCTCGCGGCATGTCGAGTGCAGCACGGTCGACGAACGCGGCCCGCACGTGCGCGTGCGGATGGAAACCGTCAGTTGCTGGATACCGGCCAGCATCACGGCGCAAGCGGGCGTGAGCGTGGCAGGCCTTTCGATGCAGCACCGGATCCTGCAGTCGATGGGTCTGCATCCCCTGCAGTTCGAACGGCAGGTGAACCGCCTCGCCGAAGTCCCGCGCCGCACGGGTGCGCCGGCGCACGTGGCGCCCTTCGCCTGCAGCGACGCACTCGTTTCACTCGACGGCTTCGATGCACGCATCTCCACCTGCGTGCGCCAGTACCGCTTGTTCGCCGGTCTCTACGATTTCGACGTGACCGTGGTCGGCATCGATGACACGACCCAGGCGCTGGTGAGCCGGCTCGCGCTGCAGGGGGTCGGATTCGAGGCCGGCAGGCGAATCATGGAGCGTTACCTGGGAGCCCTGCAGTGGACGCCGTGATGCTGGTCGGGCAGGCCGACCCGCAGGGGCATCGCGCCCTGCCGCGACGCTTCGAGGGCGCCGGCACCGAATGTCGCGTGGGCCGCAATTTCGACTGCGACATCGTCGTGGACGACGAATACGCAGCCCCCATGCACACGCTCCTGACGCTGCTCGAGGACGGCCGCGTCCGCGTGCAGGATCTCGGCACCCAGAACGGGACGCGCGTCGACGGCGAACGGGTCCCCGTGGACGGCGGCACGGTCATCGAACAGGGCGAGGTGATCGTCGGGCGCACTCGGCTTCGCATCCGCACGCGCCACACGCCGATCGGACCGGAACGCCTCTTCCGGCGCGACTTCCTGCGCCGGCACCGCACAGTCCTCGCGGTGGTCGGCGTGTCGGCAAGCATCGCCTATGGCGGGTTCCTGCAGTGGCTCGAGGCGCCGGCGTTGATGCTCCGCAGCATCACGACAGCGGCGCTGCTCCTGCTCGCCGCAATCGCGACCTGGACCGGACTCTGGGCACTCGTGTCGAAACTGAATCAGGGAAGTTGGGACGTCCGGACCCACGCGGCGATTGCCTCGATCGGTGCGGCACTCTGCGCCTGGGGGTACTGGCTGGCCGGGCTGCTGGCTTTCGCCATGCAATGGTCGGTGTGGGTCCGGACAGGCATCGCCGCTGCGGGCGCGGTGGCGCTCGCCGCGCTCTACCTGCACCTGCGCAGGGCGACCCGTTACGGGCGCCGCACGGCGCTCGCGCTCGCCGGCGCCGCAACCCTCGTGATCGGCGCCATTGCGTGGATCGTCACGGTCGGCGTCGAGGATACCGACGTCAACCGTGTGAGCCTCGGCCCGGAAGTGCGGCTCGGGTCAGATCGCGTCGTGCCGAATCGCGACATGGCCGACTATCTCGCCGGGGTCGATGACCTGAAACTGGCCGCCGGCCGGGAACGCCAGAAGGCCCTGCTCAACGCGCCACTCGCTGACGCCGACAGCTGAGCCCGTTGAACGGTTACACTTCGGCGACCGCGTCCACCGGGTCAACGAGAGATCATCGCCATGCGAACGAGCCGTGTACTCCTCGTGGGCCTCATGGGCTCCGTCCTCGGCTCCTGCGGTGGCGGCGGCGGTGGCAATGGCGGCGGCCCGCTCGTCGGGGGATCGGGCTTCACGCCCGGCGTCTTCACGGCATCGACCAATTTCGAGGCGCGCTGCGCGGCGCCGCGCACCGGCAGCGATCCGCAGGGTCGCCCCTGGCCCGATCGCCTCGGCACCGCGCTCGATGAAAAGAACTGGCTGCGGTCCTGGACGCACGAGCTGTACCTCTGGTATCGCGAGGTGACCGATCGCGATCCGGCCGCTTTCACCGTACCCGACTATTTCGATCAGCTGAAGACGAACGCGGTGACGGCATCGGGTCAGCCGAAGGACCGGTTTCATTTCACGTTGCCCACCGATGAGTGGCTGCAGGAATCGGAGTCGGGTACCTCTGCTGGCTACGGGTTGCAGTGGGCGGTTCTGTCGGACACGCCACCGCGCGATCTGCGGGTCGCGTACATCGAACCGGGCCCCACTTCGCCCGCCGCGGCGGTGAACCTGGCGCGCGGGGCCCGTGTGCTCGCGATCGACGGCATCGATCTCGTCAACACGAACGTGAGCGCCGAGATAGACCGCCTCAACGACGCGCTCGCGCCATTCGCCAGCGGCCAGTCGCATGCCTTCACGGTGCAGGACCCCGGCGGTGGACCGCAGCGCACCGTGTCGATGACCTCCGCGAATGTAACCTCCACGCCGGTGCAGGCCGTGCGCACGTTCCCGACCGCGAGCGGCCCCGTGGGCTATCTCCTCTTCAACGACCACATCGCAACGTCGGAAGCCGGCCTCGTGAACGCGATCACCACATTACGCGACGCGGGAGTCGTCGATCTCGTGCTCGACGTGCGCTACAACGGCGGCGGATTTCTCGACATCGCGAGCGAACTCGCCTACATGATCGCGGGCAACGCCCGCACGAGCGGGCGCACCTTCGAGCTGCTGCAGTTCAACGACCAGCACACGGTGCGCAATCCCGTCACCGGTGAGACGCTTGCACCGCTGCCGTTCCATTCGACGGCAGAGGGTTTCAGCGTGGCGCCCGGCACAGCGCTGCCTGCGCTCAATCTCGGGCGTGTGTACGTCCTCACCGGAAGCGGCACCTGCTCGGCGAGCGAATCGATCATCAACAGCCTGCGCGGCGTGGACGTCGAGGTCATCCAGATCGGTTCGACCACCTGTGGCAAACCCTACGGCTTCTATCCCACGGACAACTGCGGCACGACCTACTTTTCGATCCAGTTCCGCGGCGTCAATGCGAAACAGTTCGGCGACTACCCGGAAGGCTTTTCACCTGCGAATACCGTGGGCGCCGCGGGCGTGTCGCTGCCCGGCTGCTCGGTCGCCGATGACTTCGCGCACGCGCTCGGCGACATCGCTGAAGGGCGGCTCGCGGCGGCGCTCAACTATCGCGCGACGGGCGGGCAGTGCGGCGTAGCGCCGAGCGGGATCGCGCCGGATGGCGTCGCAGGCAAGACTGCGCTGCCGCCCGGCGAACCGCAGGTGCGCAAGTCGCCCTGGCTCGAGAACCGCATCCTGCGCAGATGATGCGCCGGCTCCTGGCACGCGCCGATACGGTCTGCGTGAAATCGTTGTTGTGTCGTAGCGCGCACGAGCGTAATGTTCGCGCCGCGTTGCGGGGTGTGGTACCGCCCGTGACGCCCAGAGATGGTGGTCAGGACCCCTTGGAGGTGTGGAACCCAAAGAGATGAACAAGCGCAAAGTGTCCGCCAGTAGCGAACCTGAGCCTCGTCTCCACAGAGTCAGTCAGTATCTCGAGAGGAATTTTCCCGACTTCTTCGCCGAAGCGCGTTTCCAGGTCGGTGACGACGACTATTTCCTCTACGCCCGCTTCGGGCAATACCTCGCCCGCTCCATCGAGCAGCGGCGCGTCTCCCGCGACAAGATCGCGCGGGGTTTCACAGTCCTCAACAAGATGGCCCGCATCTCCGCCCGCGATCCCGGCGTGCGCCGCATGCTCGTCTCCGGCCCGCTCGAGTACCTTGTCGATGCACCCAAGGCGCGGGCGCTCGCGCGCAAGCGCCTCTCGCCGATCGCGCAGGGCTACATGGAGAGCCTCTGCGAGTAGGCGTTACCTCCAGTAGCCGTTGCTGCGCCACGCGTGCCACGCCGTGCGCAGCCAGCGCAGCACCGCGAACGCGGCCCACACGGCCCAGGCGAACACGAGGGTCTTGAACACCCACAGCGGAAAGCTCAGGACCATTGGCTCGGGCAGTACGCCGTTTGTGCGATCAACGAACCACGAGAAGCTGCCGCGCTGCGAGCCCGGCCCGATGACGCCCATGTCGGGCGTCGACAGGAGGCCGTCGCGGATGCCCGAGAAGAGAAGCGACGATACCGCCACGAACGTGAGCCCCGCGAGCACCACCTGCACGGCGTTGAACTGCCAGCGCGACACCTCTCCCGCCCAGCTCCCGCGCCACCGCATCGCGAAAAGCCACACTGCGACGAGCGCGAGCACGCCCCACGAGAGCGTTGAGAGCCCGAGGCCGAGCAAAACCCATTCGTGCGTCGCAAGCGGCGAGCGCCCGCTGCGGCCCACGAACCACGCGGTCAACAGGAACGCGATGATCTCGCCCCAGTACAGGATCGCGGGCCCGACACCGCTGCCCGCTGCGAACAGCGCCCATCGATCGGCGGGCAACCTGAGCGTCGTCGTCACATTGCTCGCCTTCGCACCGAGATCGAGCGCATCGGGACGCACGACCGTCGCGATGCCGCGCGCCTGCGTGCTCGTCACATGCACCGTGTGCTCCCCCGGCAGGATCGGTATCGACAACTCGCCCTTCTCGGGGCGTAGCGCGAGCGGCTCGCCATCGACGCTCACGGCCGAGACGCGCGCATCGGCGGGCAGTTTCACGACGTGGCGACCGCCCTGGGTCGCGCGATAGCGCACGGCGAGTTCGGTGTCCGTCGCGCGTTTGCCGATCGACAGCGTTCGCTCCACCGCGTCGACCGCGAGCGCTGCACCCGGCACCGCCTCCGGCCGCGTGAATCGCGCAATCAGCTGCTCGCCGGGCCGCGGATGAAACTCGAACACCCATTCGCCCGAAATGTTCTCCGGAAGGGTGGCCGCGAAGCCCTCGAAGGCCGCATGCCACTGCGGGCTCACGCTGAACTCCCACACCTCGGCGTAGCGCGCATCGGCGGGCGCAGCCGTGAGCATCAATGAATCCGCGCGCGGCAGCGACGCATCCCACGACACCTCCCGCTCGCCCGCGGCGAACACCGCGAGGGCGTCACGCTTGTCCCGCACTTCGACGGCCTGCGAAAGCACGGATTCGCCGGCAATCAGCGGAACCGGCAGCGAGAAGGCCGTGCGTTCGGGCGATATGCGCTGCACGCGCGTCTCGACGCGATTCTCCAGGTCGATCGTGAAATGACGCACGACGCGGACGAACGGGGGAAATTCGGGCGCCGCCTTGTCGAGCGACGCGACGCCGTTCGTGGCCGCGCGTGGCTCTCCACGCCGTGCGAAATCGAGCGAGCCGCCCGGCATGCGCCCGTCAGCCACGCCTGACACATCCCACCCCGACGCACTCACGGCTACGCGCCTGGGCGGCCACGGAAACACGAGCTGCAAGGAATCGATCGCGGCAATGCGCCCCGTGATCGACACCGTGTGCGCACCCGGCGCAAGGGGCACCCAGAGCGTGTCTTCACCCCCGCGGCGCAGCGCGGGACTCGGCGCACCGTCGACGGTCACTCCATCGACGAGCCACACTCCGGAGGCGGCCGGCACGGGCATCGCGAGACGCGTCAGCGCGCTCGCCTCGAGTGTGAGCGTGAGTCGCGACGCGTCGACGCTTACCCGCCCCGCGAGCATCTCCGCGCAGGTCGGCGTGCAGTCGGCCTGCTTCGTGAGCCGCCCCTTCAGCTCACCGAGCAGTTGCGCGTCGGGCAGCTGCGCGAGAGCGCGCGGCGCCGCAACGGCGAGCAGCAGAGTACCAGCCACCGCGAGCCAGGGCGCGATGGCGCGCGCGATCGAAGCGCGCAGCCGCGGCGGAAGGTACTGTGAGAGCCGCGGCCCGGTGCACGCGAGCAGCCACGCGAAAAACGCGGCGAGCAGCAGCACACCCACGACGCGCCACAATGACATCAGCACCGGCCCCGCGATCACGAAGCGCGCGGTCTGTGTCGGCTCGACCGGGCCCGACCACGAGTACGCGTAGCTCTGGTACTGCCACGACGGAATGCCGGGCCCCGCCTGCACGATCGTGCCGGACGCGTAGCGCTCCGCGCGCGTCGCCACGACGCCCGATGACATGAGACCCTTCGAGGCGGTGAGCGCACCCGCACTCTGGACCGCCTCGACCGCAGGGGCGGCCATGTCCGTCTGAACCGGCGGTGCAGCCGGTGCGCGCGCCGCGGACATCGGCAAGACTTCAGCGTAGAGCGGCCCGCCGCCATCGAGCTGCGGGTGGATCGCAAGCCGCAACTGCTGCCACATGAACGGCACGAGCGCGAGCGCGAGCACCGCGAAGCTCACCGTGCGATAACGCACGGCGAAGCTGCGCAACCTGCCTTCGGGCGCGGCGCGCGCGAGTGCCAGCGCGGCGAGAAGATTCGCCCAGAGCCAGATCACCTGCGGAGAATCCTGGTACGTGAGGATGAGTGCGACGAATGCGAGCGCACCACCGAGGGGACCGCTGATCCAGCCGGCGAACACCGCGACGATCACGACGCCGAAGAGGCTCCACAGGCCCCAGTTCTCGAGCCAGGCGCCCGGCGCTGCATCGACCCCGAGCGCTGCGACGAGCCGATGCCCCGGCGGCAGATTGAGCTGTCCGCTCACACTCTCGAAGCGGGTTGCCCAGCCGGTCGCAGGCAGTGCGCCGCGAGCGCGTGTGCTGCGCGCCACGGCCTGCAACGCAAGCTCCGGTGCGCGCAACTCGACGCCGGTGAGCGACTCACCGCCGCCGCGCGTCACGAGCAAGGGCTCATCGTTCAGTCTCGCGCTGCCGAGCGACCACGGCGCCGCCATGTCGAGCCGCCAGCCGGTTCGCATGCTGCCGCTCACCTGATCGACGGCCGTGAACCCCTCGTGATCGAAATCGAGCCACAGGGCGCGGACGAGCGACAGACGATTCTCGTCGGCGCTCACCATCCCGCGACTTCGCTCGATGACGGCGAGCGTGGTATCTCCGAGCACGCGCAGGGCGGGGTACTTGCGCCACTCTGCAGGAACGCTCGCCTGCGCCGGGTCGATGCTCTCGCCACCCTCGAGCGCGGCGACGCGCAGCCGATCCTCACCGGCCCAGCTCCAGATCTCCTCGGCGGGCCAGGGCCCGGCCGCTTTCGGTCGCGACATTTTCCCGAGGGTGCCGGTCGCGCGGGCGATGAGGTCGATCGTGAACTCGCCCGCGCGCAGCTGCACGCCCAGCCGACCGTCCGGATCGACACGCGCCGGCAGCGGCGAGTCGAGCGCAATCGGTGCAAACCCCGCGGGCAGCACGGGGCCGAGCAGCACTTCGCGACTGCTGCCGGTCGCGCGCAGGGTGAGGCGTGTGTCGAGTCGCGCGGGAATGCCATCGCTCAGCAGCCGGTGCACCTGGAGGTCGAAACTCTCCGCCTGCGCCGCACCTTCACGCGCGCCCAGAAAGAGCGCACCGCCCGTACGCGTCGGCGCATCGACGCGCGCACCGTCGATGGTGAGCTCCACGAGTCCGGTATCGAGCGGCACCGCCAGCGATTCCGGCCGCGCGGTCCACTCGAAACGCCCCGCAATCTGGTGCTCTCCCGCCGCGAGCCGCGCCCGAGGCGCGCCCTCGCGCGCGACAATAGCGCCGGGCCGGCCATCGATCGTGACATCGAGCGGCCATTGCTCCGCGTTGCCGGGCAGCGCGACCCAGCTCTCCGCCTCGACCCGCCACGTCTGACGGAATTTCCCACCGCGTGCGTTTACGGAGAGCACGAGTCGCCCCGGCCAGGCGCAGTGATAGGCACCCGGGCTGCCGGGCGTCGCGCCAGGCGTCGCAAGCCACGGGCACTGGCGGTACTCCTCGCCTGCCAGCACCCAACCGCGCCAGTCTTCGAGCGCGACCGGCAGTTTCGAGTCTGCCGCGAGAGCGGGCGCGGTCACAAACACGGACGCGAGCAGCAGTCCTGCGATACGGATCATTGGCACGGTTACACCCCCGCGGGAATTGCGCCATGATCCACAGGTAGGGCAGAGACGTCGAGAGGAAACCGCCATGACCATCGAACAGATCATCGGGGGGCGCGCACGCGACATCGGCGGCTTCAGCGTGCGCCGTGTGCTGCCGGCGCCGGGGCGGCGCATGGTCGGGCCGTTCATCTTCTTCGATCACATCGGGCCCGAGACGCTCGCCCCCGGCCGCGGCGTCGATGTGCGTCCTCATCCCCACATCGCGCTCGCGACCGTCACGTATCTCTACTCCGGCTCATTCTTTCACCGTGACAGCCTCGGCTCGGCGCTGGAAATCCATCCCGGGGATGTGAACTGGATGACGGCAGGCCGCGGCATCGCACACTCCGAGCGCACGCCCGCCGCCGCGCGCGCGCAGGGATCACAAATTCACGGTGTCCAGTCATGGGTCGCGCTGCCTGACGGCCACGAGGAGGTCGCGCCCGCGTTCGCACACCATGACGCCGCATCGCTGCCGCACCTCGTCGTCGACGGCTGCGACCTGCGCGTGATTGCGGGGGAAGCCTTCGGCCGCCGCTCGCCCGTCGAGGTACTGTGGCCGACGCTCTATGTGGATGCCTCGATGCCCGCAGGCGCCGCGCTCGAGCTGCCAGCCGATCACACGGAACGCGCGGTGTACGTCGCCGCGGGCGAACTCGAGATCGACGGGCAGACGCTCGGCGAAGCGCAGCTTGCGCTCCTGACACGCGGCCTCACCGTGCGGCTGCGCGCCCTGCATCACTCACGCGTGATGCTGCTCGGCGGTGAACCCTTCCCGACGCCGCGCTACATCTGGTGGAACTTCGTCGCCTCGAGCCGCGAGCGGATCGAGCAGGCGAAACGCGACTGGGCCGGCGGCCGCTTCGTGCCGGTACCGGGCGAAAGCGAGTTCATCCCGCTGCCGGACGACTGAAGCAGGTCTTGCTCTCCGCGCGGCGCGCGCCGCGCGCCGCTCGCAGCCCGTTGCTCAGCGCCCGCGGCTCGGCGGCGCCCTGAAATCCGGCGCCGCGATCGTCGTCTCAGTCACCAGGCCGTACTTCGCGACCGCGTCGCGAATCTTCGCGGCATCGCCAATCACCACGATCACGAGATCTCCCGCGGGCGGAAAGGCTTCCGCGATGACGCGCGTTGCGGCCTCGGGTGTCACCGCATTGACCGCGGCGGCGTATCCATCGATGTACGAGCGGTCGAGGCCGTACAGCTCGAGCTCCGCAAGCGCCGCGACCCAGTGTGCTGATGTCTCGAGTTGCAGCGGGAACTGGCCGAGAACATAGGCACGCGCCGACGCGAGCATGTCGTCCTGCACGCCATCCTTGTGCAGGTGCCCGAGAGTCTCGAGCGCGAGATCGATGGCCTTGCCCGTCGTATCCGTCTTCGTGAACGACCGGATCGCGAACTCGCCGGGTACGCTGCCGCGCGTGAAACCCGACCCTGCACCGTATGAAAGGCCGGACTTGATGCGCAGTTCGGTGTTCAGGATCGACGTGAAACGGCCGCCGTAAAGGGTGTTCACGACATCGAGCGGCGCCCGATCGGCGAACTGGCGTGCGACCCCCGTGTTGGCGAGCCAGAAGTACGTCTGCGCCGCACCGGGCTGGTCGACGAGCAATACGCGGCGGCCGGTCACGCGCGGCGCTGGCACGAGTTCGCGCAGGGGCGCCGCGGCGCGCCGCCAGTCCTGGAACGCCCGCGTCACGGCTTGCGTGAGCGCCGCGGCATCGACGTCGCCCGCGAACATCAGCGTGAGACGGTCGGCACCGAAGTTCGCGCGGTAAAAACCCAGCACGTCGTCGCGGCTGATCGCCCCCAGAGAACGCTCGCTGCCACTCGCAGGGCTGCCGTAAGGGTGATCGCCGAAAAGAAACCGGCGGCCGTAAAGCCGGATGAGCCCCGAAGGATCCGAATCCTTCGCGGCCTTCAGCTCCTCGATGCGGCGCTTGCGCAGACTGTCGAACTCCGCGGCATCGAAGCGCGGGCGCTCGAGCGCATCGGCGAGCAGTTCGATCATCAGGGCCTGATCCTTCGCGAGGAACTCGCCCGACACGGTGATCGCCTCGGATCCCGCCGCTGCCGTGAAGCTGCCACCGGCACCTTCCACCGTATCGGCGAACGCGAAGGCGTCGCGTGAACCTGCGCCCTTCTCGAGGAGCCCCGCGGTGATCGATGCGACACCGGGCTGCCCGCCGGGATCGGCCACGCTGCCGCCGCGCAGGAGCGCCGTGAATGCGATCAGCGGCACATCCTTGCGCGGCATGATGAGAAGGACCGTGCCATTCGGCAGCACGCTGCGTGTGTACGGCGGCACCGTGACGCCGGAGGCGTGCGCGGGCGCGGCGGCACCCACAAGCGATACAGCGAGGGCGAGCAGCAACGGAATCGCACGGGCCGTGGTCGTGGCGCCCATGCTCAGCCCTCCCCACCGGCGCGCACCCCGGCGGCCCCCGGCGGTACCAGTACACCGACAGTGCGATGCCGCGCATCGAGCAGCTCTTGTGCGGCCGTGCGGATATCTTCGCGCGTGACGCGCGCAATTTCGGCCGGCAGATCGAAGAGCTTGCGATAGTCGCCGTGCATCACCTCGAATTCGCCCAGGAGATGCGCCTTGCCATTGATGGTGGCGAGCTGCTGGAACAACGCCACGTTCGTGAGGTTGCGCGCGCGGGTGAGCTCGGCTTCGCTCACGCCCTCCTTCACGAGTCGCGCGAATTCGGCGTCGATCGCCGCTTCGACGACCGCCGGGTCGCCGCCCTGCGGCAGCGTGGCGAACACCCAGAAGAGACCCGGATCGAAGCCTTCCTGCAGATAGACATCGACATTCACCGCGAGCTTCTGCTCCTCGACGAGCGCGCGGTGCAGCCTCGAAGCGTCGCCCTGCGCGAGGATCGTCGCGAGGAGCCCGAGCGTGGCACTGCGCGGGTCGTCCGCCTGCGGCGCCTTGTACGCGAGCTGCAGCAGCGGCGTCTGCGCGCGGCGCTCGACGGTGACGCGCTTCTCGCCCGGCTGCACGGGCTCCACCGTGTGCACGGCGGGCGGCGGCGCCTCGCGCGGCAGCGGCGCCAGATACTTGCGTGCGAGCGCGAACACCTGCCCGGGCTCGACGTCGCCGGCGACGACCAACGTGCAGTTGTTTGGTGCGTAATACGTCTTGAAGAACTGCTGCAGGTCGGTGAGGGTCCAGCCCTCGATATCCGACGGCCAGCCGATGGTCGGAATGTGATACGGGTGCGCCGCGAAGGCCGTGGCCTGCACCTGCTCGGCGAGAAAGCCGGTGTTGTCGTCCTCGACGCGCAGGCGCCGCTCGGAGTAGACGACGCCGCGCTCGCTCTCGATCACCTTCGGGTCGAATGCGAGGTGGCCGATGCGGTCGCTCTCGAGGTCGAACACGAGTTCGAGCGCAGTCTTCGGAAACCAGTCCATGTAGGTGGTGAGGTCGTCCGAGGTCGTGGCGTTGTTCGAGCCGCCCTGCGCCTCCATTTCGCGATCGAACTCACCGGGCGGGCGCCGTTCGGTGCCGTTGAACATCATGTGTTCGAAGAAATGGGCGAGCCCGGTGATGCCCGGCGCCTCATTGCGGCTGCCCGCGCGTACGAAGTTGTAGAGCGCGACGTTCGGGATGTCGTGGTCCGGCCACACGATGATGCGCAACCCGTTGTCGAGCGTCAGGGCCCGGATTTCGCCGGGCACCGCGGACCCGGCCGGCGGTAACGCACAAAACAGGGAGAGCGCCGCCAGGGCGCCACCGGCGAATTTCGGATGCATCGCGCCATTGTAGCCGCCGCGCCGCCCGATTCGGTAAGGTGGGCGCTCTGGTCAGGGGAATGCCGTGTCCGCCGCGCTCGACAGCTGGTTCACCCGCGAGATTCTCGTGCATGAGCAGGCGCTCGAGCGCTACCTGCGCCGCTGCTGGTCGCATCGTGAGGACGTGCACGACCTGCGCCAGGACATCTATGTCCGCGTCTACGAGGCCGCCGGCAAGGCGTTGCCCACCGCGCCGAAGTCCTTTCTTTTCACGATCGCCCGCAACCTGATGACCGACCGGCTGCGGCGCGCAAAGGTCGTGCCGATTTTCACAGTGGGTGATTTCGACGGCTTGAACGTCTTGGTAGAGGACGATTCGCTCGAACGCGTCAGTGGTCGCCAGGCACTCGCCCGTCTCGCTGCGGCTTTCGATCGGCTGCCCGACCGTTGCCGGGAAGCCGTGTGGCTGCGCCGGGTCGAGGACCTGCCACAGAAGGCGGTGGCGCAGCGGATGGGTGTCAGCGAAAAGACGGTGGAGAAGCACCTCGCAAAGGGCATGCGGCTGATGGCGAACTGGTACTACGGCGGCCAGTCCGCGGATTCGACCGGCAGTGCACGCGAGGCCAGCGACGACGATGGATTCACACGACAGCAGGCGGATTGAACACGAGGCGGCGGCGTGGCTCGCGCGGCGCGACAGTAGCGCCTGGACAGAACGCGACGAAGCGGGGCTCGCAGCCTGGATCGAAGCATCCACCGCGCATCGCGTCGCCTTTCTGCGGCTCGAGGCGACCTGGGCCGCGTGCGGGCGCCTGAGGGCCCTTGGCGCGGGCGTCCGTTCCGGCACCGTGCCGCGTCGCAGTCAGTGGAGCGGCCTGCCCTCGACACGCGACGCCACGCCCGACCACCCCGGATCGCCCCGCACCGTTGCACGACGCTTCCGCACGGCCTGGGCGGGCGCCGCGCTCGCGGTACTCGTCGTCGGCGGCACCCTGGCCTGGGGATGGCGTGTGTACTTCGCGAGCGGGGAGACCTCATATGAAACCGTTGCCGGCGAGATGCGCACGGTCGCGCTCGCGGACGGCAGCTCTGCCACATTGAGCAGTGGCAGCGCAATCGATGTGCGGCTCGGTTACCGCGATCGCCGCATCGGGCTGCGGCGCGGCGAGGCTTTCTTCTCGGTCGCGCACGACACGCGGCGCCCCTTCCTCGTCATCGCGGGTGGCAGACGGGCAGTCGCTGTCGGCACCCGCTTCGCGGTGCGTCGCGACCCGGATGAGACGCGCATCGTCGTCACTGAAGGCGTCGTGCGCCTCGAAGCGCTGGCGCCGCGGGACGGATCCCCCGTGCCCAGCGCATTGCTGACCGCCGGCAGCATTGCAACGGCGCACGGCAGCAACGTGCTGGTGCGCGCCGGATCGGTGGCCGACGCCGAACGTATCCTGTCGTGGCGCAGCGGCTATCTCACCTTTCACGACACCTCGCTCGAAACCGCAGTGGCCGAGTTCAATCGCTATGGCTCGCAGCGGCTCGTCATCGGCGATGCTGCCATCGGGCTGGTGCGGATCGGCGGCAATTTCCGCTGGTCGAACTCCGAGGCTTTCGTGCGACTGCTCGAGAGCGGCTTCAACATTCGCGTCGAGCGCCTTCCCGACCGCATCGTGCTTCACAGCCGGTAAGCGGGGGATTTGTCGCAGTCGTTCGTCTTGTTCAAGGGGTTCAAGGGGAGAAAGTGCAGATGTCGACCATGATTCGCCGGTGGCTGCCGGGCCTCGCCAGTGTCGCAATATTGGCAGCGGGAGCACAGGCTGCCTCCGCATCGATCGACTTGCCCGCCGGCGAGTTGGTCGCCGCGCTCGATTCACTCGCGCAACAGACGGGTGTCCAGTTCGTCTATCGCGCCGACCAGTTGAAGGGCGTGCACACGGCCGGCGTGCAGAACGCGCTGTCCGCGGACGCCGCACTCGATCACCTGCTGCTCGGCAGCGGCTTCGGCCCACGGCGCGAGGCCACAGGCGCGGTCGTCATCGTCAGGAACGATGCGCCACGCCGCGCGCCCGCACGGGCGCAGTCCGGTGACACCACCGGCGGCGGGGGCGGACCGGCACCGCGGACCGATGAAGCGTCGTCGGAGCTCGAGGTCGTACAGGTCACGGGATCGCGCATCGCGCGCACGGCGATCGAGGGCCCCTCGCCCATCACCGTGATCACCGCGAGCGACATCCAGGCCGCAGGCTTCACCGCCGTGCCCGAGCTGTTGCGCTCGATCACGCAGAATGGCGGCGAGACCCAGAGTCAGCAGTCATCGAGCGGCGCGGACTTCTCGCCCGGGGCGCAGCAGGTCGATCTGCGCGGGCTCGGACCGAACCACACGCTCGTGCTCGTCAACGGCCGCCGCATCGCCGACTTTCCGCTACCCTTCAAGGGGCGCAGCAACTTCACCGATGTCTCGAACATCCCGCTCGGCATGGTCGACCGCGTCGAGGTGCTCACCGGCAGCGCCTCCGCGGTGTACGGTTCGGACGCCATCGCAGGTGTCGTGAACTTCATATTGAAGAAGCAGCCCGACGGCACATCGTTCAACCTCCGCTATGGCGATGCCACACGGGGCGACAACGAGTCGTACCACCTCGATGTCTCCTCGGGGATCGAGCGCGGCGCCTTCACCGCGGTCTTCGGCGCGGAATTGCTCGACCAGCGACCGCTGTGGGCATTCGATCGCAGCATCCAGGACTCGACGCTGGATGGGCCGACCGCACGATCGCGCATTGCCCGCCGCGCGTATCTGCGCACCAACTGGTACGACGAGTATCTCGATCCGGGCCAGGCCACCTGCAATGCGCTCGCCTCCCAGAACGGCGGGAGCACGTTCTACGCCGTGCGCCCCGGCTGGGGAATCGACGGCGACGACGGCTTCTACTGCGGCAGCAACAAATCGATCGGCTACGGCACGATCATCAGCGAGCGCAAGGGCGTCAACGCCTATGGCTCGCTCAACTACGATTTCGCGAGCGGCCATCGCTGGTTCGCCGACATCCAGGCGGGCTACCACAAGCTCGCGCTCTATCGCGACGTCACGCAGTGGAGCTACATGGCGCCCGACGGCAACGAGGAAGGCTATTTCTACAACCAGGCGACCGACGACGTCGAATACTGGCAGCGGCAGTTCTCGCCGGAAGAAATGGGCGGCTTCGGTCGCGGCATGATCCGCAACAACCAGACCACTTTCAGCCTCACGACCGGTTTCGCGGGCAAGCTCTCGGAGCAGTGGACCTACGAACTGGCGCTGAGTCATTCGCAGTACACCGCGACGATCAGCTGGCCGCAGATCGTGGCTGCAGCCGCGAACGACCTCTTCCTCGGCCCGCAGCTCGGCGTGGACGACGACGGGTTCCCGATTTTCAACGCCGACCCGGCACGTCTCTATACGCCGCTTTCCCGCGCCGAGTACGATGCGATCGGCACGAAGACGACTTACCATCCCGAATCGCGCACCGACACGCTCGCGCTGACCCTTGGCAACGCGGCGCTGTTCAATCTCCCCGCCGGCCCGGTCGGTTTCGCGGGAGTCATCGAGGCCGGCAATCAGGCCTACGACCTCAACCCCGACCCGCTCGCGACGCAGTATTACTACTACAGCTGGAAGGACTCCGATGGCCACGGCAGCCGCAATCGCTGGGCCGCTGCAGGCGAACTGCGCGCGCCGCTGATCGAAGGCGTGAATCTCAGCGTGGCCGGCCGCTACGACCAGTATCACTACGCCGGCAACGAGGTCGGCAAGTTCACCTACAACGCAGGCCTCGAGTGGCGCCCGCTGAAGTCGCTCCTGCTGCGCGGCTCGTACGGTACGGCCTTCCGCGCGGCCGACCTGCATTACGTGTTCTCCGGTCCCGGCAACGACGAGACGTCAGGCCTCGACTACTACACCTGCCTCTCGGATGACCCCGGCGCATCGGACTGCTCCGACTACGACGAGAACCTGATCCGCTCGCGGGAGGGCAACCGCAACCTCGACCCCGAGACCAGCACCTCGTGGACTGCCGGCCTCGTCTGGTCGCCGACCGCGAGTTTCGACCTGACGGTGGACTATTTCGACATCCGCATGCGCGACCAGGTGCAGGACATGAGTGTTGATGCGATCCTGCGGGACGAGGCGAGTTGCCGCCTCGGTGATCTCGATCCGTCCTCGCCGACCTGCGTCGATGCGATCTCGCGCATCACGCGGATCAACGGTGACCTGTATGGCATCTTCGTGAACCCGGTGAACGTCGCCCGGGAAACGACCAGCGGGCTCGACGTGAGCGCGCAGTACCGGCTCGCGACGCGCATCGGCGACTGGCGGCTGTCGGCCAGCCACACGTGGGTGAACGAACACGAGTTCCAGCAGTTCCGCGGCGACCCGATCGAAAACGAGTTCGCGATCAACAGCGGCTTTGACATCCCGCGCACGAAGTCGAGCGCCACGATCGGCTGGCAGTACGGCGGTTGGGCCGCGAGCCTGCACGGCGAGCGCCTCGGCAAGCTGCCGAACTCGGACTCCTATGATCAGGTCTACGATCCGGAAGATGGCGGCAGCCCGTGGATCGATGCCACCTGGCGCTACAACGCGTCGGCGAGCTACACGATCCGCGAATCGATGCGCGTCGCGCTCACGGTCGACAATCTCACCGACGAAATGCCGCCGAAGGATCCGACCTACACGGCCTATCCTTACTATGACGTGTCGTGGTTCGACTCGGTCGGGAGGACTTACTTCCTGAGCTTCACCTGGAAGTTTGGTGGCCGGCCGCTCCAGTAGCAGTACCGCCGCAGGCATAAAGAGCCGCCGCGGCAGCTCACGCTGCCGCGGCGGAAGGTCAGCGAACACCGGGGAAGTTGTTCGCGGAAGAAAGCAGGTCGATCAGTCGCGCGTGCCCGTGTAACAGGCAGCGCCGGAGGGTGTAAACGCCTGCGCCACGCAGCGCGCGCGGGCGAGGCGCGCATCGATGCGGTTCTGCAGTAGCGAACCACTCCTCGTTGCCAGCAGTAGCGCAACCGGCCAATGGCGAACCGAATCGCTCGGGCGCAGTGCGGGCATCAGGAGTGTGAGGGTGCGGGTACTCATCGACACCCGAAGAAGGAGCAAAGGGCGTGCCAGTGACCGCGCCCTTGCGAATCAGTGTCTTACGCAGACCTCACGCAGTGCGTGACGGACCCGGGTGACATTGCGTGTCACTTCTCGACAGGCAGGACGACGACGCAGGCCTGCCCCTTCGCGCGTAGTGCCTCGCAAAGGCTGCGCGACTTCGCCTCGTCCGGCGTTGCGGCGCGCAGCCGATAGAGTGTGCTGCCGCCGCTTTTCATCGCCACCACGGCAGGAGCAAGACCCGCGAGTACGCTGCCATGGGCACGTGCCACGCGCTCCCACTCTGCGCGCGCCTTCGCCTCCGTGCTGAAGGCGCCGAGCTGTATGCCGTGCCCGAAGGGTCGTGCTGCCTGCGCGGGCGGGACGTTCGCTGCGGGCGGGGCAGTCACTGCGGGCGAAGCCACCACCGGCGGCGCAGTCGCCTCGGGTGACGCGGCAGGTGGTGCAGCCGGGCCCGGCGCCGCAGGCGCGCCCGGTGTGGCGCCCGCCAGCGAGAAATTCTCGACGCGGATGCGCGCTTCCTCGGCCCACTTGCTTTCCGGGTGCTGCCGCAGATAAGCCTGATAGGCCTCGAGCGTGTCGGCCGTCGCCGCCTGCTGCCAGTCGCGTTCCTCGCCGAGCTGCTTGACGCGCGCCTCGGCCTGCGTCGCGAGCGGGCTGTCGCCATGCCTGGCGAGAAAATCGCCGTACGCCTCGATCGTGTCCGCAGTCTGTGCCGACTGCCAGTCCCGGCGTTCGCGGCTGCAGCCCGCGAGGACCGCGATGCACGTCACGAATATGGCCAAACGTACGTATGCAGACATGAGCCGGCGCGCTCCTTCGAACGGGTCCCGCTGATATTCTAGCGCCAGGAGGACGCATGCATGTCAGATCTGCCCAAGCGGCGCCTGCTCGATCAGTTCGGTGCTTCGCCCACTTTCATCGCCGAGGGCTGCCGTTTGCAGGGTGATCTCGAGACCCGCGGCCCGCTCGTACTGTCGGGCAGTCTCGAGGGCAAGGGCCTGATCGGCGGTGCGGTGTCGATTTCAGTCGGCGCGAGGTGGCACGGAGATGTGCACGCGAAATCCGGCGTGATCGCGGGCGAAGTGATCGGCAACGTCACGATCGAAGAAAAACTCGAGATCGGTGCGACCGCGGTGATCCGCGGCAGCATTGCCGCCAGGTCGCTCGCGATCGCCAACGGAGCCGTGATCGATGGCGACATCGCTGTCACTGGCACTCAGCCGATCGTGAAGTTCGACGAGAAGCGCAGCGCCTCGGGCCCGTAGCCCGCGACCCGCCGCCCGAAGCCCCGGTGCTTCAATTGCAGGAAGTGAGACCATTGATCCACGCCGTGATCAGCTGCACACCCTGATCGTCGACGAGGTTCGAAGCCAACGGCGGCATCGCGACGCCGGGATCACGTGTATCGATGCGCGCGAGCAGTACCGAGCTGCCGGGTGCGCCAGGCGCAACGATGCGGGCGCTCGGCAGCCCGAGACCGTCCTGAGGCACGACGTCGCAGGTATTGGTTGCCGCGAGCGCGGTCGTGTAGCGCAGGTCCAGGTTGGTCCCGGTCGGACGCCCCGGCCGGTGGCAGAACGCGCAGTTGGTGTGCAACCACGCGCGGGCGCGCTCGGTCACCGTACCGCTCGAACCGTAAGGATCGGGGATCACCGGCTGCGTCGCGGGATCCGGAATGGGCGGCGAAAGCGTGTTGATCGCGCTCAGCGTCACCAGCTGATTGGCGGTTCGTCCCGTGGCCGGGTACAACAGGTTGCCGTTCAGCTGCCCCGTCTCGAGCCCGAGACTGCGCCCGGCCGCCGTGGTGTGGCAGGCCAGGCATTGCGCCTCGCTCGGGAAGATCCAGTCCTGCGATCCGATTGTCACCGTCTTGCCGCCGACGACACGTGTCGCATCGGTGCCTTGAGTGTTCCACTCGTAGGTGTAGCCTGCCCAGTTGCCGTTCGTATGGCGCATGAAGAGGCGCGTCTCGACGAGTCGCGCGCCCAGATGGAAATCCTTCCGCAGCACGGTGCCATTCGGGAAGACCCAGTCGTGATCCGCCGCACTCGTGTCGATGTTCTGGCCATCCGGCAGCGCCAGCCAGCGCGCCTTGCCCGAGCCATCTGACCAGAAACCGGCGTTCGGCGCGTAAGGAATGAGCCCGGCCGCGGGTTGCGCCGGATTGCCGCTCGCGCCGCAGCCGGTCGCGGAAAATTGCGTCGGCACGCTGCCGCCGCCAGCTGCGCCCTGCACGAGCTGATAGAGGCCGCCGCCGTTCAGGTCGACGAGGTAGAGCTCGCCGCTGTGGTCCTCGCCAAATGATGAGATGCCGAGACTCGTATCGAAGCCGTCGGCAGAGGTGACGGTCAGTGTCGGAGCGGTGCTCGCGGGAATATCCCAGACGCGGCCGCTACCGTAGTCGCCGAATACATAGCGGCCGACGAGGGAAGGAATTGCCGTACCGCGATAGACATAGCCACCCGTGACCGAGAAACCAACGCCGGGATTGTTGTACTCCGCTATCGGGGCCTGAAACGGCCCCGTGACACCGGGACATGCATTTGCGGTAGTGAGCGTACCCTCGCGACAACGCCAACCGTAATTGCCGCCGCTGACGACGCGGTCGATTTCTTCGCGAGCAGCCTGGCCGACGTCACCCACCCAGAGGTCGTGAGAGCCGCCGCGATCGAAACTCCAGCGCCACGGATTCCTGAGGCCATACGCGTAGATTTCGCGACACTGCGGTGAGGTCGTATTGCCGCTCGTACACATGCCACCCGTGCCGGCAAACGGATTCGTCGCGGGAATCGTGTATGTGGTTGCGCTCGGCCCGCCGACGTCGATACGCAGCATCTTCCCGAGCAGCGTCTGCAGGTTCTGGCTGTTGCCGATCGGGCCGTGCTGGTCGTTGCCGCCGCCGCCGTCACCGAAGCCGATGTACAGGTAGCCGTCCGGCCCGAAGGCGATGTTGCCGCCGTTATGGTTGGTCTCGGGCTGCCCGACCGTCAGCAGCACGTCCTCGCTGTTGGCATCGAGCGTGCTGCCGCCGCTCACCAGCGTGAATGAGGAAATCCGCGAGGTGAGTGGACCCGGCACCGTGGTCGTGTAAGAAAGGAATACACGCGGATCCGTCGGGAAATTGGGGTGGAAAGCCATGCCGAGAAGACCACGCTCACCGCCCGAGGTTACCCGTGCCGTGATATCGATGAAATCCGTGGTCGTCGAGGCACCCGGCACATTGTCGAACATGCGCACCCGGCCGCCCTGCTGCACGACATACCAGCGCGATGAATTTCCGGGAGCTTGCAGCATTGCCACCGGCGAGCTGAAAGACAGATTCGGGAACACTCGCGCTGTCGTGAGCGTCGCCGTCGGCTCGGCACCGGCGAGACAGGTGGTGTTGCCCGGCCTGGAATCGAGGCCGGAAACGGGTGCATTCGGCGTCGTGACACTCGCCTGCCCCGATTGCGCCGATTCATTCGGCGGTGTCGCCGCGTCGACGGCGCTTACGCGATACGTATAGGCGGTATTCGCGACCACGGTGTTGTCGGTGTAACTGTTGCTCGCCGGAGTCGCGAGCGCTGTCGCGCTGCCGTTGCGGTAGACACGATAGCCGGCGACGCCGCTGCCCCCCGCGTTGTCGGTCGATGCAGCCCAGGTGAGCTGCACCTGCGTCGGTGTCGGGGCGGTCGCCTGAAGGTTCGTCGGCACCAAGGGGGGCGTGGTGTCGGCCGCGGCAGGGGTCGTGACACTTGCCGTCGCAGACAAGCCCGACTCGTTGGGCGGGGTCGCTGCGTCGAACGCGCGCACCTGATAGGTGTAGGTCGTGCTGGCCGCGACCGTATTGTCCGTGTAGCTGTTTGTGGTGGGCGAAGCGAGCGCTGTCGCGCTGCCGTTGCGGTAGACACGATAGCCGGCGACGCCGCTGCCCCCCGCGTTGTCGGTCGATGCAGCCCAGGTGAGCTGCACCTGCGTCGGCGTAGGGGCGGTTGCCTGAAGGCTCGCCGGCACCGAGGGGGGCGTGGTGTCGGCCGGGGGCGGATTGGGCGTGTTGTCGTACGCACCTCCGGTACCGCAACCGGTGAGAATGGCGCAGACGGCAGCCACCGTGATGAACCGCAATCCCTGCAGCTTCGTGCTATTCACGTGTCACCCCCGGATATACTGCCCCGCGATGTTTACATACCTGCCTCGCGCGAGGAACAGGGTCGGTTGTAGGGAAACACCGACAGAGGCGCGGCTGGCTGCATGAAACCCGCGCGGATCGTCCACCTGGTCGCCCACCGCGGCAACGCCCGCGAATATCCGGAGAATACGCTTCCAGCGCTGCAATCCGCACTCGACCTGGGTGCGCGGTTTCTGGAGATCGACACGCACCTCTCGTCCGACGGTGTCCCCGTGGTGATCCACGACGCCGATCTCGCCCGCACCACCGGCGCGACGGGCAATGTCTTCGACAAGCCCGTGGCGGAGCTCGTGAACATCGAGGCCGCGGAACGGCAGCGATTCGGCACGCAGTATGCCGGCACCTGCATCCCGACCCTCGCCGATGCGGCGCGCCTCCTCGATGAGCGGCCCGAAGTCACGCTCTTCGTCGAAGTGAAACGCGCCAGCCTCGCCCACTTCGGGCACGATCAGGTCGTGCCGCAGATCCTCGAGGCGGTGCGCCCGTGGCGCTCTCAGGTCGTCATCATCTCCTTCGACCTGCCAGCGGTGTTTCGCGCCCGGCAGATCGGCGGCTTTCGCATCGGCTGGGTGCTGCCGCAGTACGACAGCCACACCCGCCTCAAGTGCGAGGCGCTGCAGCCCGAGTTCCTGTTCTGTGATGAGGAGAAGATCGGCGCGGTCGAGCCACTGTGGCGTGGCACCTGGCGCTGGGTGATCTACGAGGTGACGACGATCGAACAGGCGCTCTCGCTGGCGGCGCGTGGCGCCGATTTCGTCGAGACGATGGCCGTGCGCGACCTCGGCATCGCGATGCGTGCGCGTACCAGCGCCATCGCGTAGCCGCATGGCCCACGCGTTCGACCTCGTGATCGTCGGCGGCGGCATCCACGGAGTCGGCATCGCCCAACGGGCCGCCGCCGCGGGTTATCGCGTGCTGCTGCTCGAGAAAGCGGCGATTGCCGCGGGCACCTCGAGCCGCTCGAGCAAACTCATTCACGGCGGGCTACGCTATCTCGAAACGGGGCAGCTGCGGCTCGTGCGCGAGAGCCTGCACGAGCGCACCGCGTTGCTGAGACTCGCGCCGGAGCTGGTACGGCTGCGGCGATTCCACATCCCGGTCTACGCCGACACGCGCCGGCGACCATGGATACTCGCCACGGGGCTCGCGCTCTACGCGGGGCTCGCGGGATTTGCCGGCGGCGCGGGCTTCGGCCTCGTCCCGAGCAAAGAGTGGGGGGCGCTGGACGGTCTCACGACCCGCGGCCTCGAACGGGTGTTCTGGTATCACGATGGACAGACCGATGACGCCGCGCTGGCACGCGCCGTATGGGCCTCGGCACTGCGGCTCGGCGCCGAGGCCGCACTCCCTGCCACCTTCATCAGCGCAGAGCGGCGCGACGCCGAAGTGGTGGTGCGCTACGCCGCAGACAGCACATTGAGGGAATGTCGTACAAAGGTTCTCGTGAACGCCGCGGGGCCCTGGGCCGCGCACGTCGCGCGCGAGATCACACCTGCCATCCCGGTTCCGGATGTGGAACTGGTGCAGGGCACGCACCTGTTGCTGCAGGCGGCGCCGCCGGCGCGTGGCATCTACTATGTCGAAAGCCCGCGGGACGGCCGCGCGATCTTCGTAATGCCATTCCACGGAGCGCTGATGATCGGTACGACAGAGCTGCGCTACCGCGCCGGGCCGGACGAAGTCACACCGACTGCCGGCGAGTCGCATTATCTGCTCGGCATCCTGCGGCGCTATTTTCCCGATGTGGCGGCAACCGGCACCGCAAGCCCGCCGCGCGCGTTCGCGGGGCTCCGTGTGCTACCGGGTGGCCCGGGCCACGCGTTTCACCGCTCGCGCGAAACCCATCTCGCGGTCGATCGCGAGCAGACGCCACGGGTGATCTCCATCTACGGCGGCAAGCTCACGACCTTTCGCGCAACGGCGGCGCAGGTGCTGCGCCGCATCGCCTCCTCCCTGCCTGCGCGTCACGCGATCGCCGATGTCGACACCTTGCCGCTCACGCCGGCCTGAGACCTGGCTCGCGCTCGATCAGGGCGGACAGGGCAGTCGCGCGATTCTCTTCGGCGATGACGGCCGCGAGCTCACGCAGGCACGCGTACCCATCGCGACGACACGCATCGGCGACGAGCGGGTGGAGCACGATCCGGAAGAAATGGTCACATCGCTGCGCGAGTCGGTATCGCAAGCGCTCGCGACACGCGGCGACGCGCCCTGGCCCACCGCGGCAGGACTTGCGACACAGCGCTCGAGCATCGTGTGCTGGCGGCGGGGCACGGCAGAGGCGCTGTCGCCGGTCATTTCCTGGCAGGACCGCCGTGCCGCGGCTGCGCTCGCGCCGCTGCGGGAACACGAGGCACGGGTGCGACGGCTTTCGGGGCTGCCGCTCTCGGCGCACTACGGCGCAACGAAGATCCGCTGGTGCCTCGATCACCTGCCCGCCGTGCAGGAGGCAGCCGTACGCGGCGAGCTGATCGTCGGACCGCTCGCCACTTTCCTCGCGAGCCGGCTCATCGGCCGCGCAGCTTCCGTCGATCCTGCCAACGCCTCGCGCACGCAGCTGTGGGATGCGCAGCGCGGTGACTGGTCAGCGGAGCTGCTGACACTTTTCGGCGTGGAACGGGACTGGCTGCCGGCACCAGGTCTGACCACGCTCGACGCCCCGATAACCGAAAGCCTGGTGCCCGGCACCACTCTTTCGGTTGTGACGGGAGATCAATCGGCGGTGCCGTTCGCGTGGGGGCCGCCACGCGAGGACACGCTGTACCTGAACCTCGGCACCGGCGCGTTCCTGCAGCGCACGACTGGCACGCGCCGCCCCGAGCCGGGCCCGCTGCTCGGCAGCGTGCTCTACGGCGACGCCGCGCACACGCTTTACTCGCTCGAAGGCACAATCAACGGCGCGGCGAGCGCGCTCGAATGGCTCGCTGCGCATGATTCGCTCGATTCCGGGTCAGCCTGGCGCCGCTGGGAAGCGGCGCCCCGGACAGCGCGCACCGCACCGGATCTCCTCTTTCTCAACGGCATATCGGGACTCGGCTCGCCCTGGTGGCGCAGTCATTTCGAATCACGTTTCATCGGCGTCGGCGACGGCGACGCCCGTTTCGCGGCGGTGGTCGCGAGCATCGCGTATCTCGTGCGCGAGAACTTCGACGCCTTGCGGAGCAGCGGACCGATGGCGCGTGTGATCGTGACGGGCGGTTTGTCGCAGTCGGACGGACTCGTGCAATTGATCGCCGACCTCTGCGAAGTCCCTCTCCTGCGACCCGATTATCCGGAGGCGACATCGCAGGGCGTGCTCGGGCTCCTCACGCGCTCCCGCGCCGTCGCGCCACTTGCGGGCGAATCCCGCACCTTCGAGCCGGACAGCGCAACGCACGCCGATGCGGGATTTCGCTGCTGGCGCGACGCGATGCTTCAGGCCCTGGCGGATTGACGGGTCGACAGCCTACGTGCCGAGGAGCGCCGCGACGCGCCGGTCGACCCAGCTCGGCGCCGTGAGCTGCTCGAAGAAACCGCAGTGGCCGCCGTGCGGCGTCAGCACGATGCTGAGCGCGGCGGGTGCTGCAAGGCGGGGCAGGTCCGACGGCGGGATGATCGGATCGTCGAGCGCGGCGATGATGGTCGACGGCACCTCGAGATACGCAAGCCGTTCGCCGGTGATCGCGTAGCCATCGAAGTAGTCATCGAGCGTCGCAAAGCTCGTGTGGGCGCTCACGAGTTCGGCCGTCATGCGCCGCAAGCCACCACGGCGCATGAGCTCCGTGAAGTCATAGTCGCCAGGCCATGCCGCCTGCTTCTTGACGAGCGAGCGGCTCCACTTGAGCACGAAGTAGCGGCTGTAGAGCGCCGCGCCGTGCTCGAGGGCGTGCAGCGTGCGCTTCGGATCGAGCACGGGCGAGATGGCGACGACGCGAGCCACCTCGATATCCGCCCTGCGCGCCGCCGCCGCCGCCCGCAACAGGAAATTTCCGCCCAGCGAGAAGCCGACGAGGTTAAGGGGCCGCCCTGCGGCGTCCTGCTGGATCGCGCGCAACGCGCCGAGTACCTCGGGCAGCCGGCAGGAGTGAAAGAGCCCGCGGTTCAAGTGATGGGTCTCGCCGTGATCGCGCAGGTTGAGCCGCACGACCTCGTGTCCGCGCTCGAAGAGCGTTTGCGCGAGTGACAGCACATAGAGCGACTGCGCGCTGCCCTCCCAACCGTGCAAGACGATGGTGAGCGGCGAGCGCGGAGCAGCCCGCGCAGGGCGCGCGCAGAACCCCTGCAGGATCGTGCCTTCTCCGCAGTCGATCAGCCGCGCGACGCTCGCTGCGACCACGGGCTGCGCCCGGCGCAGGACGGCGGGCCGCCGCCACGGCAAGCTCGGCAGGATCGACTGTGCGTGCCCGCCGCGCAGCCAGAAGGGTGGCGAGATCGAGGCATCGACGATGGCGCACGGGTGATAGCGGGCGCCAGCGGCGATGGCGCCCCCGAGTGCCGTGTCAGGGAGTGGGGCGCGCACGCAGCTCGACGCGGTTGTTCGCGTGGCCGGCCCGGTTCCAGTCGGCCGCGGTAAGGCCGGCCACGATGGCGGGATACGCGATCGCGGTGTCGTCCGCGTCACCCGTCACGACGCGCACGTCGATCGCCCCACTGCTCTCGCGGCGGCGCTCGGCGACCAGATTCGCAAACGCCAGCGATTCCCGCTGCGCGGGTCGCGTGCCATCGAAGGCCGGATTGCCGATCAGTTCGCAGCGACCGACAGGGGTGTCATCCGGCGCGAGCGACCAGCCCTCCGTCGCGTTGCCGACGAGGCAGAATCGTCCCGGATAAGTCGTGACGTCCACTTCACCGCGAAAGCCGCCAGCCGCGAGCTTCTCGAGCGCGTCGCGCACGACGACGAGGCGGTCGTTCGCGAGCGGAATCTCGCCATAGGGCACCAGGGCGCGCGCGAGGATGCCTTCGGCAGCGAGCGTGCGTGCAGCGAGGACACCCGAGGCGATCTCCTCGGCACGCGCCGCTTCCGCTGCTTCGAGCGTCGCCACCTTCGTTTCGAGCGCCGCGGTCTGCGCACGGGTCGTGGTCAATTGCGCCGCCAGCGCGCGACCGGTGCCGATTTCCCGCCACCACAAGGCCCCGATCGCCGTTGCCGCCAGGACCGCCACGACCGCAGCGACCCATCCCCACGGACGCGGCGCGGCTTCCCGGGGCGCTGCCCACAGCGCCGGATCGGGCAAAGCCTCCTGCACGGCGCCGCGCACGTCCTGGATCAGGCGCGCGGCCTGGTCGTCGAAATGCGCGGTGATCGAGCGGCGCGAGGCGGTGATGTGTTCGCGAACGATGGAATCGACGATGGCGCGCAACTCTGCAGCGGTGGCAGATGGACCCGCAATCGTCGGCTCGTCGGCGCCGGTCGCCGGGAAAACGGCCGCCTCAGGCGAGGGTGCCGGTGCGTGTGCGTCCTTCTCGCCGGGCATCACCGCGTCGAAGGCGCGCTGCTCATCGGTTCGACGATCCGGTATCAGCTTCAGCTGATACAGCACCTTCGACACGTCGGCCGGCTGGATCTGCTTCGGCAGCACACCGATCGCGCCGAGCGCCCTCGCCTGCCCGACATACAACTCCCCTTCCTGCGAGGTGTACATCATGATCGGGATGGTCGCCGTGCGCGGGTTGTTCTTGATGATCTGCACGGCCTGAAAGCCGTCCATGCCCGGCATCAGGTGATCCATGAAGATGACGTCCGGCCGCTCGCCCGCCAGATACTCGATCGCCTGCTCGGCGGACTCGGCGGTGTCCACCTCGATCTCGTACTTCGTCAGGATTCGCGAAAGGAACGCGCGCGCCGATTTCGAGTCGTCGACGATCAACGCACGTTTCGTCACCATGCAAGCTCCCGCGCGGCGCGCGTTGGGGTCAACCGGTAGGTGTGGAAGTCTAGCGCAGAACGACGCGCTACACTTCGGGCCGTGAAGTCCCGCATGAATCCGGGCTGGTTTGCGATGCTGGCACTGCTCCCGGGCATGCAGGCGCTGGCCATCGACAACCTGCGCTTCGAGGCGCGCCAGATCATTGCCGGCGACACCCGTCTCGAGGGCGTCAGCGCGCACCTGCGGCTGATTTCGGCCTCGACCACCGAGGCGACCGTGGACATTGCAGGCGTACACGCGGGCGCGGACCTACCGACGCTCGGGCAAGTGCGCCTCGTCTGCCGCAAGCCGGTGATCGCCGATCCACGTTTCGGTTGTGAGGCGGCGCTCCTCTCCGTGGAGCGCACGCCGATCGGACCATTGTCAGTGACGGCCGCGGGGGACTATCGCACGGATGTCGCGACCGGTCAGGCGCGCGCAACCCTCGCGAGGCTCGCCGGCGGTCGCATCGAAGTCGAGGCTCGCACCTCCCCGCAACGCTGGCAGCTGCGTGGCGATGCCAAGGGCCTGCACATCGGCGAATTGCGCAAACTTCTCGCGCCGTGGTTCAGCGTGCCGGCGGGCTGGACGCTCGAAGGGCGGATGGACGCGCAGGTTGCGGCGCACGGCGGCGCGACCCCGATGCACGCCGAAGTCGCGCTCGCACTCGCCGACGTGAACCTGTCGAACGAGGCGAGCACCCTCATCGCGGAGAACGCGGCGGCGGCGCTCGAGCTCACGCTGGATGCGCACCGGGATGGCTATGACCTCGATGCAACGGCGAAGGGCGAGCGCGGCCAGGCGCTCGCGGGCCCCGTGCTGCTCGACTTCAACCGCAATCCCCTCACGCTGCACGCGCGGGGCAGCTGGCGTGGCGACACGGTCGATCTTGCGCAGGTCGAGGCGAGCGCCCCGCAGCTCCTCGCCCTGCACGGCAATGCGACCCTCACCCTGGGCGCCGCGCCCGAGCTCACCCAGGGACGCGTCGTGATCGGGGCGCTCGAGTTTCCCGCGGCCTATACGAGCCTCATGCAGATCACGCTCGCCGCGACCGACTTCGGTGATCTCGTCACGGCCGGTCGCGCAAGCGGCGCGATCGTGCTGGCGCACAACGCCCTCGAACGCATCGATCTCCAGCTCGAGCATTTCTCCACGTACAACGAACGCGAGTTCTTCATGAAGGACGTCGCCGGCGAGCTGCACTGGGCCGCGGCGAGGGATGCCGACGTCTCGCCCTCGTGGCTGTCGTGGAGCTCGGGGGGCGCCTACGGGCTCTCGGGCGGCGCGGCGCGTGTCGATTTCGTCACGCGTGCCGCCGGCTTTGCACTGGTCGAACCATGGCACATGCCGATCTTCGACGGCGCGATCGACATCCGCACGCTCGCCGTCAGCGGCATGGGCACACCGGACGTGAACCTGCGCTTCGACGCCGATATCGAGCCGATCAGCATGCCGCCGATCTGCAAGGCATTTGGCTGGCCCGAGTTCTCGGGGCGCATCGGCGGACGGATTCCGGGCGTGGAGCTGCGCGGCAACGAGCTCACGGTCAAGGGCGACATCGAAGCGAGTGTTTTCGACGGTGAAATTGTCACGAGCGGGCTGCGGCTGATCGACCCGCTCGGCAAGTGGCCGCGACTCTTCGCGAACGTGCGCGGCCGCAAGCTCGACCTTGAGCTCGTGACGCGTACTTTCGCCGTGGGATCCATCACCGGACGGCTCGATGTCGACATCCTCGGGCTCGAGCTCTTCGACTGGTCACCCGTCGCGTTCGATGCGCGGCTCGAGACGGCGAAGGGCGATCGCTCACGTCATCGCATCAGCGCGCGGGCCGTCCGGGAACTGTCGAACGTCGGCGGCGGCGGCGGCGGTGTCGCCCAGGCGTTGCAATCGGGCGTGCTGCAGTTCTTCGACGAGTACGGCTACGACAGGATCGGCATCCGCTGCCGCCTCGCCAATGACGTCTGTCTCATGTCGGGGGTCGAGCCTGCCCCCGGCGGCTACTACATCGTGAAGGGCCGCGGCCTGCCGCGCATCGACATTGTCGGCAACCAG
Source organism: Pseudomonadota bacterium (assembly GCA_963204795.1). GTDB lineage: Bacteria > Pseudomonadota > Gammaproteobacteria > Steroidobacterales > Steroidobacteraceae > CADEFQ01. The sequence continues at coordinate 37,422 of CAUJHX010000010.1, forward strand.
GGCCGCGTCAACTGGCGCCAACTCGTCGCGCAGATCGTCTCGGGCCTCGACGCACAGGGCGTGGTCGTCGATTAGCATGGCAGGTACACTGGTTCAGGTGGCGTTCACACGCCTGCCGGACAATGGTCACGTGACTCGGGAGAGATCCATGCGGAAGGTCGTCCTGCCCTGCAAACTGGCGCTAGCCTGCCTGCTGTTCGCGGCGTGCGTCACCATCAATGTCTACTTTCCGGCTGCGGCGGCCGAAAAGGCGGCAGACCAGATCATCGACCAGGTCACGGGCTCCTCGCCTGGTGCGACCGGCAAGACCCCGCCACAGACCCGCAATGTGCCGGCATCCGATACGCTGCTGCGCACGGTCGCGGCGGCGATCCTCGAGAGCCTCGTGCCTGCGGCCCACGCTCAGGGCAGCGCCAATCTCGACGTCGATTCACCCGAGGTCCGCGCGATCACGGCCTCGATGACCCAGCGTTTCCAGCAGCTGGAGAAGTACTTTGCCTCGGGCGCGGTGGGCTACACGGCCGACGGCCTCGTCGAGGTGCGCGATCAGGGTGCGGTGCCGCTGCCGGAGCGCGCGGCCGTGAAGCGCCTCGTTGCCGAGGAGAACACCGACCGCACGGCGCTCTATGGCGCGATCGCCGCGGCGAATGGTCACCCGGAATGGGCGGCCGACATTCGCCAGACCTTTGCGCGGCGTTGGGTCGCGCGCGCCAAGCCGGGCTGGTATTACCAGGAAGGCGGCGCCTGGAAGCAGAAGTAACGCGCCCCTACGGCAGCTGAGCGGCCGGCGGCGCGAGGCCGCTGGCCACCACCATGGCCCTCGACGCGCATGCCATCGCCGTACTCGCCCTGACGGCGTTCGCCTTCGTGCTCTTCGCCCGCGATGACATCGCGATCGAGACATCGAGCCTGCTGATCGTCACGCTGCTCGCGGCCGGCTTCATCCTCTTTCCGTACGAAACAGCCAAAGGCCCGCTCGAGCCCGCAGATTTCTTCCTCGGCTTCGGCAACGAGGCGCTCGTTGCGATCTGTGCGCTCGTGATGGCCACCCAGGGACTCGTGCGCACCGGCGCGCTGGCGCCCCTCGGGCGCATCGTCACGCGCCTGTGGGCGGCGAGCCCGGTGCTCGCGCTCGCCGTGATGCTTGCGATCACGGCCCTCTTCAGCGCCTTCATGAACAACACGCCGCTCGTGGCATTGATGATTCCGATCCTGACGACTGTCGCGCTGCGCTCGGGCAGCTCGCCCTCGCGGACGCTGATGCCGATGACCTTCGCTGCCCAGATCGGCGGCATGGGCACGCCGATCGGCACCTCGCTCAACCTGCTCGTGATCGGCACGGCGACCAGTCTCGGGGTGCCACAGTTTCACATGTTCGATTTTCTCGAGCCCGCCGCGATCGCGGGCGGCATCGGCATCCTGTACCTGTGGCTGGTCGCCCCATACCTGCTGCCGAAGGGCGCCGCGGTCGCCGATACCTCGCCGCGCGTCTTCCTCGCGCAGATGCGCATCAAGGCGGGCGGCGCGGCCGACGGCGCGACGCTTGCCGACATGATCAGGAAAACCGGTGGCACGATGAAGGTACGGGCGGTTACGCGCGGTGCGGGACTGGCGATCGTGCCGTTGCCCGACACGCTGCTCGCAGCCGGGGACCAGCTGCACGTGCGCGACACGCCCCCGCGACTCATGGAGTACGCACGCGTGATCGGCGGAGATCTCTACTCCGACGATGCGCCGGTCGACGAGCAGCACCCGCTCAAGGCGCAAGACCAGCAGACCGCCGAGCTCGTCGTGACACCGGGCTCGCTGCTCGCCGGACGCACCCTCGACGAGGTCGACTTCGACGAGCGCTACCAGCTGGTTGCGCTGGCACGGCACCGCCCCGGCGAGGGCGACGAGTGGGGCGCCCGGGTGGCGCGCCTGCAGGCGGAACAGCTCGGAGTCGGCGACGTGCTCCTCGTGCAGGGCCCGGCCGCGCAGATCGCAGCAGTGAAGCGCAGCGGCGAGCTGCTGGTGCTCGACGCCACCGCGGACGTGCCCGAAACCCGCAAGGCCCCACTCGCGCTCGCGATCATGGCGATGATCATCGTCGCGGCATCCCTGCGCATCGCGCCGGTCGCGATCGCCGCGCTCGTCGGGGTGTTGCTGATGGTGTTCACGGGGTGCCTGAAATGGCGCGACGCGACGCGCGCACTCGATTCCTCGATGATCTTCCTGACGGTGGCCGCGATTGCGCTCGCCCTCGCGCTCGTGCAGACCGGCGCGGCCGCCTTCGTCGCGGGCGGGCTCGTCAGGGCGAGCGCCGCGCTGCCCCATCCGGTGATCCTGAGCGCGACGATGATCCTCATGGCCGTACTCGCGAACTTCGTCTCGAACAGCGCCGCGGCGGTCATCGGCACACCGATCGCGATCGAGCTCGCCCGCCAGCTGGGGCTCGCGCCCGAACCCTTCGTGCTCGCGGTGCTCTTCGGCGTCAACATGGGGTATGCCACACCACTCGCCGACAACTGCAACCTGATGGTCTTCAGCGCCGGCGGCTACCGTTTCAAGGATTTCGTGCGCGTCGGGGTACCGCTGATGCTGATCATGTGGCTCACGCTGTCGTGGCTGCTGCCACGCTACTATCCGCTCTGACGCTACTCGCGCATGCCAACGCCGCGGTTCATCAGGAGCACCGCGATCACGAACATCGCGGCCGCGAAGGCAGTCATGAGCCCGAAAGCGGTTGCGACATTCACGTCGGAAGTGCCGAGGAAGCCGTAACGGAACGCGTTGACCATGTAGAGGATGGGGTTCGCGTAGGACAGCTTCTGCGCCCAGGCTGGCAGCAGCGCGATCGAGAAGAACACTCCGCCGAAATAGGTGAGCGGGGTCAGCACGAACGACGGAATCCAGTTCACCTGCTCGAAGTTCTTCGCGAACATCGCGTTCAGGAAGCCGCCGAGCGAGAACACGATCGCCGTGAGGAGCCCTGCGCCTGCGATCAGCAGCAGATGGTGAATCGCGAGCTTTGCGAACAGCAGCGAGATCACGGTCACCACGACGCCGACGAGGAGCCCGCGCACCACCCCGCCACCGACATAGCCGAGCACGATCACCCAGTTCGGCAACGGCGAGACGAGCAGCTCCTCGACGTGCTTGCTGAACTTCGCACCGAAGAACGACGACACGACGTTTGCGTAGGAATTGGTGATCACCGCCATCATGATGAGCCCGGGCGCGATGAACTGCATGTAGTCGACGCCGCCCATGGGTCCGATGCGCCGGCCGATCAGTGCACCGAAGATCACGAAATAGAGCGTGGCGGTGACTGCCGACGGCACGATGGTCTGGCCCCAGATACGGATGATCCGCTCGAATTCCCGCCGGATGATCGTCCTGAAGCCGACCCAGCGCGCGTGCGTAGTGTTCGGCAAGGGCGCCGCCGTCGATGTGGGCCCGGTGGGGGCGGCAGCCGCGTCGCTCATGGGCGCGCGCCCTGGCGGCCGTCGACGAGACGCATGAAGATCTCCTCGAGCCGGTTCACCTTGTTGCGCATCGACACGACCTCGATGCCCTGGGACGCGAGGCGCACGAAGATCCCGTTCAGGCTCTGTTCCTTCGACACCTCGACCTCGAGCGTGTGATCGTCGATGCGGGTCATGCTGTAACCCTCGATGCGCGGAACAGATGCGACGGCATCACGCAGATTCAACACGAAGACTTCGCTCTTGAGTCGCCGCAGCAGGCTCGCCATGCGGTCGCGTTCCACGATCCTGCCACCGGCGATGATCGCGATGTCGCGGCAAAGGGTCTCGGCCTCCTCGAGATAGTGCGTCGTCAGGATGATGGTGGTTCCCTGCGCGTTGATCTCGCGCAGGAAGTCCCACATGGAGCGGCGGATTTCGATATCGACGCCCGCGGTGGGCTCGTCCAGGATCAGCAGGCGCGGTTCGTGCACGAGCGCGCGTGCGATCATCAGGCGCCGCTTCATGCCGCCCGAAAGACCGCGCGAAATCGAGTGGCGGCGATCCCAGAGCGCGAGCTTCCTGAGGTAGTGCTCGGCGCGCTGCTTCGCGATCCGGCGGTCGATGCCGTAGAAGCCTGCCTGATTGACGACGATCTCGAGCGGTGTCTCGAAGAAGTTGAAATTGACTTCCTGCGGCACCACGCCGATGCAGGCCTTCGCGGCCTCGAGATCGCGATCGATGTCGTGGCCGAACACTTCGAGTCGGCCACCCGTCTTGTTGACGAGCGATGTCGCAATTCCGATCAGTGTGGTCTTGCCGGCGCCGTTCGGGCCGAGCAGGGCGAAGAAATCGCCCTGCTCGACGTCGAGATCGACGCCCTTCAGGGCCTGCACGCCGTTCTTGTAGGTCTTGACGAGGCCCTGGGCGGAAAGCGCGTGCATGCGAGGCGCAAAGGGTAGCACAGGGACTGTGCTGCGGTGCGGCGTGCAACGAAGACGGGCTGCGGGCTACGGGCTGCGCGGCGCGGGCCAGCAGGCGGCGGCGAGCAACTGCATGCCCCGGAGCCGTGCCAGTTCGAAGTCGGCCGGCTCTGCACTGGCCGCAGCGGTGAGCAGGTAACGCCACACTTCGGGACTGCGCGCCCAGCGCGGGCGCAGGAAGTGCGGGCTGCACTCGAGGCACTCGCCGAGCTGGCGCAGGCTGAGCGCCGCGAGCCACTCGACGCTGTCGTCGCGCAGCCCGAGCACGATACGGGCGGCGAAGCGTCGAGTCTGCACGAGGTGCCACGCGTAAGTCAGTGTCAGATAAGACAGTCGCGGCAGCGATTCCTCCGCAAACCACTGCACTTCCTCGCGCGATTCGCGCACACCACCAGGTGCTCCGCGTGACAGCGGCAAGAACTCGTCGAAACCGATTTCGATGAGCAGGAAGGGACAGCCCGCCAGACGCCGCCGCTGCAGTGCACCGAGTGCACGCCACAGCCCGGCGGAATCGCGCAGCAGCGGAGGCAGCCCGGCGGCGTCGCCGCCGGCACGTCCCGCCATGAGTTCGAGCGCCAGATCGTTGATTTCTGCGAGCGATGCCAGCGAGCCCGCGGCATCGGAGGTGTATCCGGATTGCATATTTCCCCCTCTTTGCCGTCGATACTGCCCACAAACAGGGCTTCAAAGCCATGCGCAAATTTGGGATATTTGTACCAAATCGGTTTTTGGCGTCACATGGAGTGGGTAATCATGCGCATCACCGACGACCGCTACTGCCGCGACCGCATGCGCCTCGACCTCGCGCTGCGCCTGATCGGTCACGAGGCCCGCACCCACACCATCCGCTTGTGGACCGGTCTCACGGAAGACCGGGTGCGCAAGCTCTATCGCACCTACATCACCGAGCATCCGGGATCGCCTGTCACACGTCGGCGCGGCAAATCGCCGCAGCGCTGCAGCTATTTCCTGCGCTCACCCCGTGTGCAGCAGGAAGCAGCCGTACTCGCGGGGTTCTTCTGCATGGCAGGTATCCTGGCGCACGGCTGGCGGCTCGACCCGCGGGCGCTCCCGATTGCGCAAGGCGAGCTGCTGTGCACCGCCTACGAGACTTATCTCGCGCTCGTCGCCGAACCTCGCATCTCGTTCGAGCACGCGGCCTTTCTCGTCATTGCTCTGGCGCGTGGCGACGAGCTCGCGCTGCGCCCCTGCACCGGGTGCGGCGCCCTGACCCTGGTCGACTGCTGCACACTGCGCGCGGTGGCCTGCAACGTGTGTGCCGCAACGCCGCGCCTGCCGCAGCCCTTGCCGTCTGCGGTCCGCCTGCGGCGCGCCCGGGACCTGCCGGCGGCCGCGCGCGGCGCCCCCGCGCCAGCGCAACTGGCGCCCATCCCGCCGCGAGCGGAGCTGCCCAGCTGACGACTGCGCGCGCATGAGGTTCATAATGAGAGTGTGTACAGGCCACCCAATTTCTTCGCCGGGCCCTACCTCGATCGGAACGCCTGGGAGCGCGACGACACAGCATGGTTCGAGGTGGCGCGGAACGACACCCGCACGCGCTACATCCTGGCGCGCGGCACGGCCCACCTCGTCGTCCACGAGCCTGCGCCTCATGTCGTGTTTCTCGGTGGCGATGATCCGCGCCTCGCGCTCGTTGAGGAGCGCCACGCCGTGCTGCTCGGCTGGTTCGACGGTGCGCGCTGCGTGCTCGTCGAAGACGAGACCCGGGATGGGGACGCCGATTCGCCACCCCATGCCGGTCGGTTCGAGGAACTGCGCCCGCTCTCGGCGGAACTGCCCGAGCGGGAGGCGGGACTGCTCGCCTACGCACGGGCGCTGTCCGTCTGGCGCGCCCGCCACCGCTATTGCGGCGCCTGCGGCGCCCCCACGCGGCCCACGCGCGCGGGTCACGCACTCGTGTGTTCGAACCTCTCCTGCAGGCAGGAATCCTTTCCGCGCATCGATCCGGCGATCATCGTGCTCGTCACGGATGGCGAGCGGGCGTTGCTCGGCCGCCAGGCGAGCTGGCCGCAGGGCCGCTATTCGACGATCGCCGGCTTCGTCGAGCCAGGCGAAAGCGTCGAGGACGCCGTCGCACGCGAAGTGATGGAAGAGGCCGGCATCGCCCTGGGCGAGATCACCTATCACTCCTCGCAACCCTGGCCGTTCCCGTCGTCACTGATGCTCGGCTTTGTGGCGCGCGCCACGAGCACTGCGATCAGTCGTCGCGATTCCGAGCTCGAGGATGCGCAATGGTTCTCGCGCGCGAATATCGCCTCGGGACACCCGCGAGTCGGCGCGCGCACCTCGATTTCCTGGCGGCTCATCGAAACCTGGTTCAACGAGGGGTGGCCCGTTCCTCTCGCGCGAGTGAGCTGATGGGTGGCGAGGCGCCCGGCGCCCTGCTTTCCGTCGCGCTCGGCATCGGGCTCGCGGCCGCTGTCGGGTTGCGGGTCTTCCTGCCGCTGCTCATTGCAAGCGTGGCCGCAGCCACCGGGCATCTCGGGCTCGCACCCTCTTTCGAGTGGCTCGCGGGAACACCCGCCATCGTGATGCTGGCGGTCGCGACCGTGCTCGAAATACTCGCCTGGTACGTGCCCGGCGTCGACAACCTGCTCGATGCGATCGCGGCTCCCGTGGCGGTCGTGGCGGGTGCGACCGTCGCTGCCGCGGTGATGACCGAACTGCCACCCATCGTGAAATGGACCACCGCCGTGATCGCGGGCGGTGGTGTCGCCGGCCTGACGCAGGGCCTGACCGCATTGTTGCGCGCGAAATCGACCGCCCTGACGGGCGGACTCGGCAACAGCGCCGTTGCGACCGGCGAGCTGGGTGGCTCCATCGTGCTCGCGGTGCTCGCGATCGCGGCACCCGTGATCGCGGTCGGCCTCGTCGCTCTCGCCGTCTGGTTCGCCGTGCGCCTCGGCCGCCGGTTGCTGCGGTCCGGCTGAAAGCGTTCCATGTGCCTCGTCGTACTCGCGTGGGACGCACATCCACGATACCGCTTGATCGTCGCAGCGAATCGCGACGAATTCCACAACCGCCCTGCGGCGGCGCTCGCGCCCTGGCGGGAACTGCCGCTTCTCGCGGGGCGCGACCTCGAAGCGGGCGGTACCTGGCTCGGCGTGGATCGTGGCCGCCGCTTCGGGATCGTCACGAACTATCGCGAGATGGTGCCTCGCCCCGCGAACGCGCCGTCGCGGGGCGCACTGATTCCTGGCTGGCTGTCCCAGCCGGCAGATACCGGCCACTACAGCACACAGCTTGCGACGGGCGCCCCGCTGTACGCGGGATTCAATCTCCTGATCGGCGACCGCGCATCGCTGCACTACGCCTCGAACCGCACCGACGGGTTTGCACAGGCCTTGTCGCCCGGTGTCTACGGTCTCGCAAACCACATCCTCGATACACCCTGGCCCAAGGTGCTGCGGGTACGGCGCGCGCTCGAGCAATGGCTCGCGGCACCGGACCCCGACCTGCATGCGCTCTTCCCGCTCCTCGCGGATCGCAGTCCCGCGACAGATGGAAATCTGCCGGAAACCGGCCTTTCTCCCGAATGGGAACGGGCGCTGTCGGCGCCATTTGTCGCACAGGGTGGCTACGGGACACGCTGCTCGACCGTGCTTGCCATCAGCCATGATGACCGCCTGCAGATCGACGAACACCGCTTCGACGCACAGGGAAAGCTGGCCGGCATCACCTCGTTCCGGCTCGCACCCGGCGAGTGGCCTGCCGGTTGACTCGGGGACGCGCCGCACGGGAACCCGCCCGCGCACGCATGACTCTGATTAAACTCTCTCACCACCTTTCCGCCCGGGCGCAATGCAAGGACCCTTTCGCGAGCAACTGTCGGCCCTCACTTCACGATGCCTCCTGCTCGTGCTGTGCGCGCTCGCCCCGGCGCCTGCCCAGGCCGATATCGACATCGAGATCCACGGTGTCGAGGGCGACCTGCGAGGCAACGTACTCGCCTACCTCTCCTTCGAGCGCTACAAGACGCGCGACCGGCTGCGCGCCGACACGATCGAGCGTCTGCACGAACGCGTCGAACGTGAAGTGCGCTCGGCCCTGCGGCCGTTCGGCTATTACGACCCCACAGTGAAGTCGAGTGTCGAGCCGCGCGACAACGGCGAGGACTGGCGTGTCCGGATCGACATCGAGCCGGGCGAGCCCGTCGTGCTCGAAACCGTGGACGTAAGTGTCACCGGACCACGCGCCGGAGATCCGGTCTTTCGCGATATCCTCGCCCACCTGCCGCTGCGCCGCGGTGAGAGGCTCGATCACGCGACTTACGAGAAAGTGAAGAGCGACCTGCAACGCAGCGCCGCGAGCTACGGGTATCTCGACGCGCGTTTCACCCGCAACGAGCTGCTGGTCGACCCGCCGGAACACACAGCGAGCGCCTTCATCGCATTCGAGACCGGCGAGCGCTACAGGTTCGGCCCGACGGAGATCGCGCAGGACGTGATCCGCCCCGAGCTGATGCGCAAGTACCTGCGCTATCAGGAAGGGCAGCCCTACGACGCGACGGAGCTCCTGCGCACCCAGTTCGCGCTCGACGACAGCCAGTATTTTGCCTCTGTCGAGGTGCTGCCTCAGCAGCGCGACAGGGCAACGCTCACGGTGCCGATCCGCATCAGCGCAACGCCGAACCGGCGTTCGCGCTGGTCGTTCGGTGTCGGCTACGGCACGGACACGGAAGCACGCGGTACCGTCAGCTGGGACAACCGCGTCGTGAACACTCATGGTCACCGCTTCCGTGCCGAGGTCAAGGTCGCACAGGTCTCGCAGCAGATCACGGGACGCTACATCTGGCCGATCGGCGATCCGGCGCTCGAGAAGTTCGAAGTCGAAGGCACGTGGAAGCACCAGGAACTCGCCGACCTCGATATCTACAACACCGAGGCGCGCGCGAGTGTCACGCGCGTGCCGCACCGCTGGCAACGCGTCTACTACACCCGCCTCGTCAACGCGATCACGGAAGACGCCAGCACCCGCACCGAATCCTGGCTCGTCATCCCGGGCCTCAGCGTTGCCTCGGTGCCGAAGGGTTACCTCGGCGAGCCGCTTTTCGGCCGGCAGCTCTACGCCGAACTGCGCGGCTCGAGCACCGGGCTCGGCGCAAGAACCGACTACCTGCAGCTCCTCGCCTCCGGGGAGCGCGTGTTCGACATCGCGCCCGCCTGGCACCTGTTGCTGCGCGCCGAATTCGGGACTACCTGGGCCGACGATTTCGACGGCGTGCCCGGTTCCGAGCGGTTCTTCGCCGGCGGCGATCGCAGCGTGCGCGGCTTCGGCTTCAACGAACTGTCGCCGGTCGACGCAAACGGCGAGAAGACGGGTGGCAAGCACCTCGCAGTCGGCACCGTCGAAGTGATCCGCGACCTGCCGAGAAACCTCGGCATCGCGGTCTTCGTCGACGGTGGCAACGCCTTCAACAATTTCGGTGACCGGCTCGAGTATTCCGCGGGCGTCGGCCTGCGCTTTCGCCTGCCGATCGCGACGGTCGGCTTCGATATCGCACAGGCGCTGTCGGTCGATGGTGCCTCACCAAGGCTGCACGTGAATTTCTCGCCGAAACTCTGATGGCACGCCCGCTCACCATCGTGCTCGTGGTGCTGTTCGCGGCGCTCTGCGCACTGCCCTTCGCGCTGCTCTATTACCTCGCGTTCACGCCGGAAGGTCTCGCGATGATCGTCGCGCGCGTGCCCCACCGTGTCGGCCCGGTCACGATGGAAATCGGCGCGGTGCGCGGCACGATCGCGGGCGGCTTCGACGTCGCGCGCTTTGAACTGACGCACGAGCGTGTACACCTCGTGGTCGAGCAGGGTCACGCGCGCCTCGCGATCGCGCCGCTCCTGTGGCAGACGATCGACGTGCCCGAGGCGCGCGCGCGCAGCGTGCTGATCGAAGTGCGGCCGCGCCGACGACCACCGGACGACAGGCCTCCACGCTTCCTGCCGCGCCTGCTGCGCATCGATGCCGGCGACGCTCGCGCCGGGTTGGTCACGATCGTCGCGCCACACGGCGATCGTGTGGACTTCCTGAACGCGCGGGCAAGCGGAGTCGTGCGCCGTCGCTCGATCCGCATCTTCGATGCCGAAGGCGAGTTCCAGGGCATGCATCTGACGGCGAACGGCGTGCTGCGCGCGGCTGATCCGATGCAGATCGACGCCAGCGGACGCGCAGCGTGGCAGGCTCCCGCAGCCACTCACTGGATCGCGAATTTCACGGGCGCGGGCGATCTCGATCGCCTCGAGTTGAAGGGTGGACTGGCCGAGCCGTTTCGCGCCGAAGTCACGGGCGTGGCCGAAGCGCTCACGAGCGCGTGGAGGATATCGGCAACAGCGCAGGTGAATCAGCTCGATCTCGCCGATTTCGGCGGCGGCAAGGTACTCGGCGAGATCCACGGCGAGGTGGTCGGCGAGGTGACGGCTGACGGCATCCGGGCGCGTGGCGCCCTGACGCCGCGGGGCCTGGCGGCAGGCGCCTTCGACGTCGAGTTCGACGGCAAGTACGCGGCGCAGACCCTCGCGATCCGGCAAGTGAGATTCCGGCATCAGGGCTCCGGCGCGAGCGTCACCTCCGCTGGTCGCATCCGTATCGAAGCAGGCGGCCCGTGGCTCGACCTGTCGGGTCGCTGGAATTCGTTCCAGTGGCCGCTGCCGGCCGACGACCCGGCGGTGCGCAGCGCGCAGGGCAACTATCGCCTGAAGGGAATCCTGCCATTCGAGCTCTCGGCGAAGGGCGAAGTGCAGGCGGCGAATCTCAAACCGGTGCGTGTCGAGCTCGATGGTCGCCTGGGTGCGGATCGGCTCGAGACCGATCGGGTGCGCGTCGACGGTTACGGTGGGCGCGCCGATCTGAAGGGTACTGTGGGATGGCAGCCAGACGAGACCTGGCAGCTTGCGGGACACATTGCCTCCCTGGATACAGGGCTGCTCGATACCCGGCTTCCGGGACGCATCAGTTTTGATATGGATGCGAGCGGCCTGGGCTTTTCGCCCGACGGCCAGTTCGATCTGCGCATCGCGCGCCTTGGCGGCGTGCTGCGCGGTGGACGCGCCGGCGGCGCCGGTCGCGTGATCCGTCGCGGCGAGGCGCTCGACTTCCGCGACGTCGACGTGCGAATCGGCAGCACGCGCGCGAAGCTCGATGGCGGCCTCGCACCGGATGCCTGGTCGCTGCGCTTCGATGTCGCCGCTGATGATCTCGGACTGCTCGACGCCGCAGCGCGCGGCCGCTTTGCAGCGCGTGGCACGCTTGGCGGCTCGCCGGATGCACCGCAGATCGACGCGACGCTGCACGGAGAAGGGATCGACTACGAAGACATGAGGCTCGCGAGCGTCGATGGCCGCATGCAGTTCGATGCCCGACCCGACCAGCCGCTCGAAGTGAAGCTTGGCGTACGAGGGCTGACGAAGGGAGCGCGCCACATCGAGGCCATCGACTTCATGGCTCAGGGCACGACCGCACATCACGACGTCAGGATCACTGCGGGCTCGAAGCCACTGGCGGTGGCGGCACGCGGTACGGGCCGCTACGACGCGCGGCTCTGGAAGACGGCGATCACGGGGCTCGATCTCGAGAATGGCGATGAAGCCGCGCTGCATCTGACCCAACCCTCGTCACTCACGCTCGGCCCGGGGCAGCTGGTGCTCGAAACGACCTGCCTGCGCGGCGAGGCGGCTCAGGTCTGTGCCACGGGTCACCGCAGCCCGCAGGACTGGGCGGCGACGCTCTCAGCGAAGGACCTTCCCATCAGCACATTCACCGTGGGCCTGACGCCGGGCGTCACGTACGAAGGCGCGGTGGACATCGAGGCTGCAGCGGGCGCCAGAGCGGGGGAGCGCTGGCGTGGCAGCCTGCGTGCCGACCTGCGCGGCGCGAGAACGCGGCGGAGGCTTGCGAACCAGCGAGAGGACGTCACCGAGCTCGGCGGCGGCACCCTCCAGGGCTCGGCGACTGCCGACGCCATCGTGATGAATGCCAGACTCGACGCGGGCGCTTCGGGTGGCCTCAGCGGCCATGCGGAGGTTGCGCGCGCCGGCGATGAGTGGCGCCACTGGCCCCTCAGCGGCAACCTCGAGGTGCAAACCGACTCACTCGGCTTTCTCGCCGTGCTGGTGGATGCCATCGACCGTTCGGCTGGCAAGCTCACGGCTGACGTGCAGCTTGCCGGTACGCTCGGCGCGCCACGCCTCACCGGCACGCTTGCCGTACGCGACGGCGAGCTCGACTTCTATCAGGTGAACCTGCCCCTGCGTGCCATCACGCTCGACGCCCGCTTTCAGGAGAACACGCTTTCGTTCAACGGATCGACGACGGCAGGTGACGGGAAGGCGACGACCTCGGGGCGGCTCGGCTGGCGTGACGGCCTGCCCCACGGCGTGATCACGATGCAAGGAGAAAACCTGCGCGTTGCGAACGTGCCCGAGGCGCGCATTTTTGCCTCACCCGATCTCGTGTTCAGCGTCGATGGCCGGCGCATCGACGTCACCGGCACCGTCGTCGTGCCGAACGCGCGACTCGACCCCGCCGATCTCACTGGCGCGGTATTCGCGTCCGCGGATGAGCGCATCGTCGGCGAGCGTGAGGTCGACCCGTCCAAGCGCTTCGTCGTGACGACGAAATTGAAGCTCGTGCTGGGAGACCGCGTCACGATCGACACCTACGGCCTCTCCGGCCGACTCACCGGCTCGCTCGTGGCCGAAACCGATGAAAACGACATCGCGCGAGGCACCGGCGAGCTGAGTATTGCCGAGGGCAAGTACATCGCCTTCGGGCGGCGGCTCGACATCGAGCACGGCAAGCTGATCTTCAGCAACGGACCGCTCGCCGACCCCGGAATCGACATACGCGCGAGTCGGGAGTTTCCGGACGTGACTGCCGGCGCCAACGTGCGCGGCACACTGCGCTCACCGCGCCTCACCCTGTTCTCGGATCCGCAGATTTCGCAGTCACAGATCCTCTCGCTCCTGATCGCGGGCGGCTCACTCGAATCGGTGCAGGCGCAGGACGCCAACGGTGGCGCGCGCCGGAGCAACCCGTTCGCGGTGCAGGGTGGCGCCATCCTCGCCCAGCAACTCGGCGAGTATGTCGGCCTCGAGGACATCAGCCTCGAGTCCTCGCTCAACAACGAAACCTCGCTCGTGCTCGGCAAGTATCTGACGCCGCGCCTCTATGTCAGCTATGGCGTGAGCCTCACCGAGGCGATCAATACCATCAAGATGCGCTACACGCTCGGCGACGACTGGACCGTGAAGCTCGAATCCGGCGCCGTACAAAGCGCCGATCTCGAGTACACGATCGAGAAGTAGCGGGCGGCGGGCGGCGGGCGGCGGGCGGCGGGCGGCGGGCGGCGGGC
>CAUJHX010000011.1 GCA_963204795.1 Pseudomonadota bacterium
GGCTCGTGGTGCACGGCTGACGGCGGCGCACGCGTGGGCTCCACGAAAACTTCATCCGCGGGACCGGGCAGCTCGATCGCCATCGTGCCTTCATCGGGCGCGGTCGCCTCGCCCACGATCGGCGCCGTGCTCACTGGCGTCGGCGGATCCGGCGTGGCGGCAGTCGCATCCGCGAGGATCTCCGCTTCGATCGTCACGGTATCGTGCAGCGATGCGTGCAGTTCGTCGATCACGGCGCGCATCGTCGCGGGCCGCGCGTCGCGGTTCTTCGCCAGCATGCGCATGACGAGCGCGATGAGCCGGGGCGGCACGGGCCGGATGGGCTTCAGTTCCTCAACCGGCTCCTCGAGCACACGGCGCGCCTCGTAGCGGGGATAGAAGGGCGGATAGCCCGAGAGCAGCTCGTAGGCGAGCGTGCCGAGTCCATAGATGTCGTCTGCGGGCGTGGGTGGCTCACCGCGCAGTGCTTGCGGACTCGCGCAGAAGGGCGAGCCATGATCCGCGTACGGGCTGCTGCCCGCGGTTGACGCCACGCCGAAATCCGCGATCAGTGTATGTCCTGCCTCATCGAGCAGCACATTGCCGGGCTTCAGGTCGCGGTGCACGACCCCACGCCCGTGCGCATGTTCGAGCGCCTGCGCGATCTCTATGAGCGCCGGCACGATGCGCGTGTAGGACTCGCCACGCAGCGCGCCGAGATCGCCGCCCGGCGCGAGCACCATCGGCAACACGAGCGTGCCATCGCAGTTCTGCGGCTCGTGGAGTTTCAGGATGCCCGGATGCCCGAGTTCGCGCGCTACTGCGTACTCGTGCTCGAGCACCGCCCAGGCACCGGCCGATTCGGAATCACGCTTCAGGATCTTGAGCGCCACATCCTCGCGCCGCACGATGTCACGTGCCCGCCAGACTTCCGAATGCCCGCCAACGCCGATCTTTGCCATCAGCGTGAACCGGCCGCAAAGGCGGTCGCCGCGCGCCAGGTTCGGCATGGGTGGACATGTGCTCACTCGGTACGGGACACCGACGGCGGTGTGGGGGCAGAACCGTTTGCGCCGGGCGCCGCGGCGTCGATGCCGCCCGTCTCCTCGATACGGATCTGCCGCAGCAGCTCCCGCCACTCGCGATACTGTTCCTCGGCGGTCCCCGTGAGCTTCAGAGTGCGACCCTCCACCTCAACGACCTGCGGCGTGACTTCCGCACGGAACGTGTCGGCGAGTTCCTTGAGCGCCTCGGCGTGCACCTTCGCCTCGGAATATTTCCTGATGCCCGACATGACACCCGCGACGCCGCCGACGGCACCGGCCGTGCGCGCGGCGCTCTGCACGTTGCGACAGGTGTAGTCGCCCGACGCGCACTGGTCGGGGACCAGAACACTCGCGAGCACTGCAGCGGCGCCGAGTACGGTGCGGGTCCGCGCCGAGGCGCGTGCGCGGTCTTCCTTTTCGATCTCCTCCTGGCTCACGCGGCGGAAGCTGCCGTATGAGTCCTCCACCTTGTCGGAGAAGTTCGCGTAGTAACTGTCCACGGTGTCGATCACGGCGAGATCGCGTTCCCGGATGCGCGCGACGCGTGTCATTACCGGATCGCCTTCGGCGGGCAGGCGCACGACGCTCGTCATGCCCTGCGCATCGGTCGCGAGGTATCCGCGGGCGGCCTCGGGCGCGAAGTCGTTCGCGAAGCGCAGTCCGGTTACCCGGTGTATGTCGCGCCGGTCGGTTGCGGTGAGTGCCTGGCGCGCCGCGAGCATGTCGTTCGCGATCGCGGAGTAGACATTCTGGAAAGGATCGCGCGCGCGCAGCGCTGCTTCCGTCTTGTACGAGCCGAGATCGGCTTCGCCTGAATATTCCTTGTCCTTGATCCAGACCCGTCCCATGGAATCGGCGACATTGATCCGCAGCACGAGCCGCGCGCCTGTGGAGCTGACGATCGTGCCATCGACGGTCACATCGACGATCGCCTTCTCGGGCACCACGCGCACGGCGCCCCACTGACCGGATGATTCGAGCGTGGCGCGCAGCAGGCCCGGCATGTAGCCCGCCTCGGCGCTGCGTACTTCGGGGAAGATGCGCTTCTTCGCGAGCGCCTCCTCGTCATCCTTGATCGCCGCGGGGATATTGGTGTCGAAGACGTGCACGCCGACATCCAGCAATTCCGCTTCGGGAATCTGTGTCGTCGCCTGGATGGGATTGACCTTCGGCAACGGCAGCGTCTCGCTCGTGACGCAGGCGGCAAGCATGGCCATGAGCGGCGCGCACAACGCCGCGCGAAGGAAGGTCCGGTTTTCGTGTGTCGACCTGTTCATCCGCCTCGTACGCTCTTCTTGTACTCCTCGTACTCCTTCCAGAGTTTTTCCTTCAGCTCCGGATCGGTCTCCTGCTCCGCGGCGCGGCGCAGCCGGCGCGCAACGATGTCGTCGTCGCTGCCGTCGTCCCGCTCGACAGCGCCCTTGCCAACGCCGCCCGTACCCGCGCTCGTGCGTGCAGGACCCTCGGCGCCATTCTTGCCACCTCCGCCCGCTTGTGACGTGCCCGCGCGATCCGACTTGAGATCTCCTGGCCGCCCACCCGAGTCGGCACTGCCGCCTGCACCGGACTCTTCGCCGTCGGCGGCATTCGTGTCCGCGCTCGCGCCATTGCCAGCGCGGCTGTCACGCTCCCGCGCGACGGCTTCCTGCTCCTTGCGCACACGTTCGTCGAAGGTCCCCATTGATTCATCCAGGCGACGATCGACCGCTGTGCGCCGTTCTTCGGGCGTCTGCGCCGTACCAGTCGGGACTTCCGCGCCTCGACCTGCCGCCCCCCCCTCTTCATCCGCGCCACCCGATGGCATCGATCCGCCCTGGGTGGAACCGCTCGAGGTCGATCCCTTCGATGCTGGATCCGGCGTGGTGCCATCCGCGGTCGGGCTGGTGCCCGTCGAGCCCGGGGCGCCCGACGATGACGGGTCGGACGGCATCCCGCCGCTGCTACCACCGCCACTCGACTGCGTCGCGCAGCCCGCAGTGAGCAACACCCCGATCAATCCCGGAATCCAGCCCGCGTGCAGAGTGCGCATGGGTCACCTCGTGTGGTCGGGTGGTGCTGCGCCCTTCGACTCGAGATCTTCACCGGTGAAGAAATGGCGCAATTGCCCGGCGAGACGATTGCACGCAGTTCCCTGGACCCGCGCAATGAACGGCAGGGGCACCACAGCACCAATGATCGCCGAGGTTCCGGTCACGTTTGTACCGACCGAGCCAGCGGACTTTGCTTGCTGCAGATCCCAGATCGTTGCCTCGTAATCAGCCTCTTTCTCCCACCAGCCGAAACCGATACAGCCCGCCGCACCCGGCGCGGCGCCACAGGCGAGGCTGCCGCCGCCGTCGGTGCGACGCGTGTCGCCATCGAGCCAGACGACGTAGCGGACACCGCTCGCGGCGATGCGTTCACTGACACCGGGCTGGGACAGCAATGTCGATACGGCTTCCGGCCGCGCGGGCGCGGTGCCCGGCTCGAACCACGGAAACATCGCATCGACGAACTCGTCATTGCCGAGAACACGCAGCCCGCGCGCACCGCCGGCGAGATTGTCACCTACGCAGTCCATGAAACCGTCTTCGGTGCCGACGCCTTCCACCTGTGGCTTGGCGAGCACGACGATGCCCTCATCGCCCACGATGCGCGTCGGCAATTCGCGCGATTCCTCAATGCGCGCCTGCATGCATCCGGCGAGGCTCAGCAGCCCCGCGAAGACCATCGGTGTTGCGGCCCTGGACATCATGGGTACCCGGAGTATGCCACGGGGTCGATACTGCTTTGAGACCCTGCGGATGCGTCCGGGTTCCCGCTCGCCGCATCGAGCGGCGCCCCCATGCGACTGCCGAATGACGGGGCGTTGTCCCTTCTGACGCGAATCGACCGTACACGCGATATCACGTGCCGGGCGCGGTCCGGACCGGGCAATTGGCCATGATTGCAAGGATATCCAGATCGCGCGCGATCAGCGTATATTTGGTGAAAATAGACACCTGATGGAGCATTTTTTCAGCTCTTCCAGAATGAGGCGCGTCACGCGCAGCCGATGCAGACCAGCGCCAGCAATTCGACCGGAGTCCCGTGTGTCCACGACCCGCATCACCCGTCACTTCGCGACGATCCCGGATGGCCGCTGGGGCGCCCGACAGGTGCACTACCGCCGCACCGGCAAGGGGCCGGTCCTGATCCTGCTGCACCAGTCGCCGCTCTCCTCGCGCGACCTGATCGCGACGATGCAACGCTGGCAGTGTCACTTCACCTGCATCGCGCCCGACACGCCAGGCTACGGGCAGTCTGACCCGCTCGGCGTCACGCACGCCGAAATGGACGATTTCGCGCAAGCACTGGTGGAATTCCTGGATGCGATCGGTGTTGCGAAAGCCGCGTTCTACGGCTTTCACACCGGCGCGATGCTGGCCGTCGCAGTCGCAGCGCGCTACCCGGAGCGTGTGCACGCGATTGTCGCCAATGGCTACGTGATCCCGACCCCGGAGGAACGCGCCGAGCTCGTGGCGCAGTA
>CAUJHX010000012.1 GCA_963204795.1 Pseudomonadota bacterium
CTTCCACCCCGAAGCGTTCACGAACTCCGGTGTCGATCCATGGTCGAGGCGGGTTGTCGTCGTCAAGTCTTCCTTGCACTTCTACGCAGGCTTCGCTGAGCGCGCCGCGGCGATTCTGTATTGTGATGCGCCGGGTACCCTTGGGAGCGATGCGACCGTGAGACCCTATCGCAATCTCCAGCGGCCGATCTGGCCACTCGACGAGGCGAGAATGTAGCGCGCGGTTTCACGGGGGGCCGATGAGCGTAATCTTCATCCTGGCTGTGCTGGTGCTGTTGATGGGGGCGGGTGTACCGCTCGCCTACGTCATCGGTGCCGTATCCGTGCTGATCTTCTTCGTGGCGGGCGATGCGCGCTATCTCGCGGTCGTGCCGCAGCGCATGTTCAGCCAGATGGACGTGTTTGCCGTCATGGCGATACCGCTGTTCGTGTGGGCCGGTGAGCTCATGAATCGCGGCGGTATCACGCGGGCACTTGTGGATTTCGGTCTTCTGCTCGCGGGACGCGTCCGCGGCGGCCTCGGTCATGCAGCCGTGATCACTTCGGTCTTCTTTTCGGGTATCAGTGGATCTGCAGCGGCCGACATCGCGGCCATCAGCAGCACTTTCGTTTCGCAGATGCGCCAGCGCGGCTACGACCCGCTCTATGCGGGGGCACTCACGGCGGCGGCATCGGTCATAGGTCCGATCATTCCGCCCTCGATAATCATGATCCTCTATGGCGCCGTACTGTCGACGGACGTTGCCGCGCTCTTTGTGGCCGGCATCGTGCCCGGCATCCTGATCGCCGGTGCGCTCATGGGTCTCAATGCCTGGATGGCGCATCGCGAAGGCCACCCCGGTGGCACGGCCGAAGATGTTCCGCAGTGGCGTCCGACCGTTGTCAGGGCGCTGCCTGCGCTCTCCCTGCCGGCGATCATTCTCGGAGGCATCGTATTCGGAGTGATGACACCGATCGAGGCGGGCGCGATCGCGGTGGTTGCCTCGATCGCCGTGGGGCGCTGGTATCGGGAGCTCGATCTCGAGTCTTTCCTTGACAGCACGCGCAAGGCAATCGTGCTGACCGGAGTGCTCTTCATTTTTCTCGCTGCCGGATCGCTCGGCACATACCTGATCGCACTTAGCCAGTTGCCCGATCATCTGGCGGCCTTCGTCAACTCTCTCGGACTCAGCGGGTTTTCCTACCTCATCCTGCTGATGGTGGTGTTTCTCATCCTCGGCATGTTCGTCGATATCATCGTGTCACTGACTCTTTTCGCACCCCTCGTCGTTCCGATCGCCATAGCGCAGGGCATGGACCCCGTGGCGATCGGTGTGCTCGTGTGCGTGAATCTCACGCTCGGCCTCGTCACGCCGCCGCTCGGTGGGGCAATCATGCTCGTTGCCACGATTACGCAGCTGGACTACTGGTCGCTGTGCAAGCGGATCATTCCCTTCGTGATCGTCGAAGTGCTCGTGCTGGCGCTGATGGTGCTCTTTCCTGAACTGTCTCTGGCACTGCCGCGCTGGTTGGGGATGCTCTGATGCGCTTCCCGGCCTTCATCGTGGCGATGCTCGTGCTGATCGCTCTGCCGGCGACACCACGGTTGACGAAGGCAGCACCCCCCGGGGGACCGCCCCTCGATATCAAGATCGGCATGTCGACGCCGCTCGATGCGAAGCGCAACGGCAGTTACGTCTGGACGCGTGCCTTTGCGGACGTGATGGAACGTGCGGGCGCGCGCGTGCGCATCTACCCGAACAGCGCGCTTGGCGGCGAGAAGGAACGCATGGACCAGGTCGCGATCGGCCGGCTCGAGATCAATGAGACAGGTGGCGACGAGTTGGCGCGCCTGTCACCCCTGTTCCACGCAATGCGACCTTTCGAGATCGAATCCTACGATCATCTCGACAGACTGCTCGAACACACCAGTTTTCTCGCAGAGGTCAATCAGGAGCTCGCCGATGACGATCTCATTCTCCTCGATTATGTGTACACAGGTGACATGGTGGGCCTGTTCACCCGCGGCAAGCCCGTGCGGCGCATCGAGGATCTGAGATCCCTGCGGCTGCGGATACTGAGTGCCGCAGACCTGAATCTGCTCGAAGCGTGGAAAGTGCGTGGCGTGCGAGTGGCCTGGGAAGAAGTGGCGCAGGCCCTGCAGACGGGCATGGTCGATGCCTACCTGAACCCGCCGATCGTGGCCGTCATGTTCGGGCACGGCAACGTGCTCGACTATTTCACGGATTTGCGAATGGGCCCCTCCACGCGCCTGATGGTTACGTCGCGCCGCTGGTACGAGAGCCTGTCGCCTGCGATGCGCACGACATTTGCCCGTGGCGTTCGTGAAGCGCGCGCTGCCAACCGGGCCTGGAACGCAACGGCGATGAAACGCGATCGCTCGCTGCTCGAAAAGACAGGCATCGAATGGATCGAGATGAAGCCCGGAGATCGCGAAGCCTGGAAGGCGCTCACGCGCCGGATACCGCGCTCCCGATGGGAGACACCGCAGGCCGAGGCCCGTCTCAGGGCGATGATCGAGGCTTCGCGGCTCGCTCCCCGGCAGGTGGCGCAATGACTGTCGCACCGGCACAGCGTGGGCTCGTCGCCTTCTCCGCACGGCTCGATCGGGTCTGCGGCCATTTCGCAATGCTCGCACTCGCCATCATGCTGGGCTCGATCCTGTTGCAGGTCGTGGCGCGCTACGTGTTCGACGCGCCGCCACCCTGGACCGAGGAGCTGG
Organism: Pseudomonadota bacterium; assembly: GCA_963204795.1. GTDB lineage: Bacteria > Pseudomonadota > Gammaproteobacteria > Steroidobacterales > Steroidobacteraceae > CADEFQ01. Next base: position 2,723 of record CAUJHX010000012.1, read on the forward strand.
GGCGTTACGCCATGATCTGGTCGGGCATGCTCGGCGCGACGATGGCCTACTACCGGCGCGCGGATCCGGTACTCGCCACCTCGTGGGCACGAGGGAGCCCGGGGCGTGAACTGGCCGGGCAAGTCATCGAACTCGTGGCCCTCATTGCATTTCTGGCCCCCGTCTTCTACTACGCACCGGGGTTCATCGAACGACATTCGCGGCGGATCACGGAGACGCTCGAAATCAACAGTGCGCTCGTCGTCGTCATCGTGCCCGTGAGCCTTGCGGTGCTGTTCGTTCACCAGCTCGCGCGTGTCTCGGCCGCCCTGCAGGCCATGGGCCGCGATTCCCGGCCATGACGCCGAAGCGCTGGAGCCTGCCCGTCCTCGTCGTGGTGGCGCTCGCTCTGGTGCTCTTCGTGCTGCGTGGTCTCGAACACGCCCCGGCGCCGATCGTCCCCGCGGCGGACCGCACGAGCTTCTCTGCCGAGCGCGCGTATGCGCACCTGCGCGACCTGATCGGGGAGAACGTGCCTCATCCGGCTGGCAGCCCCGCGCAGCGCGAGATCGGCAACCGGATCATCGCCAGGCTCGAGGCCCTCGGGCTCGCGCCACAGGTCCAGGAGGGCCTGCAGTGTTCCACGCTGGCGCCCGGTTGCAGCCAGGTCCGCAACATCATAGGCATGCGCCAGGGCAGCCGGGATGGCCCGGCGATGATGATCACGGCCCACTACGACAGCGTGCCCGGCTCCGCTGCCGCGGCCGACGACGGCGCGGGCGTGGCCGCAATGCTCGAGATTGCGGACCTGCTCGCACATCGCGAGCCCTTGCAGCACGACGTGATCTTCCTGTTCGCCGACGCGGAGGAGTCGGGTCTGCGCGGCGCGATGCACTTTGCGTCGCAGCATCCCCTGATGAAGCGCGTCGCTTTCATCGTCAATCTCGAGGCGCGCGGTGTCAGCGGGCCCGGTGCGATGTTCGAAACGGGCGCGGGCAACGAAGCGCTCATCGGGCTGTTCGGCGAGGTGGTGCCGCGGCCGGCGGCCAACTCGCTGCTCTTCGAAGTCTATCGGCGCATGCCGAACAGCACGGATTTCACGATCTACAGTCGCGCGGGTGTCCGTGGCTTCAACTTCGCATTCAGTCGGGGTGCATCGCTCTATCACTCGGAGCGCGACGACCTGGCACACCTCGACCTGCGCTCGCTGCAGCACCAGGGCGAGAGCGCGCTGGCCGTGCTGACGGGCGCGGGTGCGGTTTCGCTCGAATCATTGCGATCGAACCGGGATGCCAGTTATGTGGACGTCGGTACGCGCGCGCTGCTCGCATGGCCGGTGAACTGGAATCTGCCCATGGCCCTCGCCGCACTGCTGCTCGTCGCGGCGATCGTCTGCTGGCGCGCCTCGCTGCGGGCAAGCCAACTCGTGTGGGCATTGCTGGCGGTTGGCGCGTTGCTCGCCTGCTTGCCACTGTCCGGCTGGTTGCTGTCCTGGCCACTTGGCCGCTGGCCGGGTGCGCATCCGCTCGATCATCCCTATCCCTGGCCGGGACGCATTGCGCTGATCGCGATGAGCCTGCTGGTCGTGCTGGCCATTGCGCGCTGGTTCGGCAGCAGGGCCGGCATGCGGGCCACCCTCTGCGTGTCATGGATGCTGCTCGGACTGCTCGCCCTCGCGCTTGCCTTCCTGATGCCGGGCGCAGCGTTCCTGCCGCTCGCACCCCTGATTGCCTTCATCGTGTTCGTGGCCGCGACACGCACACTCCTCGTCGCCCAGATCGCGGGATTCGTGATCGCCGCATGGTCGGGGCTGTACCTGTTCCTGCTCGCGGATGTGGTGCTGGGGTTCCCGTCGAGTCACCTCAAGGTGCTGCCGCTGCTGTTGTTTGCGCTGCCACTGCTGCCGATCACGATGGCCTGGGTCGATCAGGGTCCGGCACGCGCGGCGACAGGCATTCTCTCGTGCGTCGTCCTGGCTGCCGCCGCCGCAGGTGCGCTGGTGCCCACGCACACCGTCGATCGGCCGCGCGGTGTCAACCTCGTGCATCTCCAGGAAGAGGGCAAGGCTCCGGCGTGGGTGCTCGAGTCGTTCGGCGATCCGGGGCGCGAAGTGCGCCACGCCATGGGATTCAGGCGACCCATGCAGCCGTACCTGCGTTATGGCGTGAAGCCGGAGATGGCATACCTCGAGCCCGCGCCGCCCGTGGACGCGGCGGCGCCGATCCTTACGATCGAGCAGGACACCATTCGGGCGGGCACGCGACATGTGCGGGCGATATTGCAGAGCCGGCGCGACGCCTTTCTGATGATGCTCGCGCTGCCTGATCATGCGCCCATCGATTCCGTACGGATTGAAGGCCAGCCGGTGATTGCCGGTGCTGTGGATGAGCCGCGGGTCATCGGCCTGCACGGCTTGGGCAATGCGCCGGTCCGTGTCGAGATGACGGCACGTGCCGGTGTGCCCCTGACGCTCGTCCTTCTGGATGTGGCAACGCTCAAAGGCAAGGCAGAGGCCGCGCAACTCCTCCGCGCACGCCCCGCCGACGCAGCGCCGCTGCAATTCGGCGACCAGTCGATAGCACTGCGCCGCACATCACTCTGAGGCCATCATGTACGATATTCCCCGGCATCTGCGCTCACGCTCGATCAGTTTCGAAAACCCGGCCGGGGCGCCCGGCGCCGGTGCGCGTGCGGCGAGTCCACTCGGCGTGGGACGCAAGGGCTCGCCGGTACGCCTCGTACAACCCGGCGACTGCGTCGAGCTCGCGGACATCGAAGGGCCGGGAACGATCCGGCACATCTGGCTGACGACACACTCGAAGCAGGAATTGCTGCGCGGCTGCCTCATTCGCGCGTGGTGGGATGATCAGTCGCACCCGAGCATCGAGGCCCCGATCGGCGATTTTTTCGGCTTTGCGCACGGGGGTACGCCCGCGTTCCAGAGCTGTGCCCATTCGGTAGGTGCGGCCCTCGGCATGAACATCTGGTTGCCGATGCCGTTCGTCCGTCGCGCACGCTTCGAGATCGTGAATGAAGCATCGGTGCGCTTGCCCTTGTTCTACCAGATCGATTACACGCTCGGCGACGGGCACCCGGGCGACGTCGCGCGATTGCATGTCGCGTTCCAGAGGCAGAACCCGACGACGCCCACCCGCGACCTGGAGATCCTGCCGCGCCGCGAGGGGCGTATCCGCTATTTCGGCACCGTACTCGGCGTGCGCCCGCTCGATCCGCGCTGGTGGGGCGAGGGCGAAGTCAAGGTGTGGATCGACGAGGATGGTGAGCATCCCACGATTGCCGGTACGGGCGCCGAGGATTACGTAGGGTTGTCGTGGGGAATCCAGCCGAACGCGTTTCTCTACCATGGCGCGAACTGGCGGGAGCGGGACGACGCGACCTCGACCGGGGCAGTATCCATGTACCGCTGGCATGCGCTCGACCCGATCGTCTGCGAGCGCAGCCTGCGCGTTTCGATCCAGCAGATCGGCCACTCGCCGACCGGCAAGGCAAAGACGATCGATGATTACCTCTCTGAACTGTACGAGCGCGCGGATGACTGGTCCTGCGCGACCTTCTGGTATGAGGCGACGCCCAGTATGCCCCTGCAACCCATCCCGAACGCCCGGGCGCGGACGCGCGACCTGCCCGTGGTGACTCCACCGCCTGGTGTGCCCGCATGAGGAGAACGCAAGCATGACCGATACGATCCACATCTACTGGCCGGGGGACTATCGGCCGATTCCCAACCAGCTTGCGATGCCGATGGTCGAGGAGTCGACGCTGCAGCTCGAGCGCGCGCTCGACCGCCTCGGGCGCAGGCACCAGCGTGTGCCGGGCATGCTGACGAAGCCGAATGAAGCGATCGAGCGCCTGGGCCCGATCGACGAGCCGTTGATCGGCGTCTATGCACACTGGGTCTATGGGCCACACACCACGGATGGCGTCGTGGGCAAGGATTCGCCGCTGCTGCTCGCGAGCAACTTTTCCGGTACCTGGCCGGGGCTCGTGGGTCTGCTGAATACGGCTGCCTGTCTCGAGAGCGTAGGTCGTGCTGCGAGTCGCGCATGGACCGATGCCGCAGACTGGAGCCAGGACGACGCCTTCATGGCGAAGCTTGCGCAATGGTGCGAGACAGGCCGCATCAGGCACCCCACGAGTGTGCTGCGGGCGCCGCCGCCGTCACCACCGGCCGCTGCGGCGCTCGCGGCCCGTGTGCACGACGAGTTCCGCCAGCGTCGCGCGCTGGTGCTGATGCTCGGTGATACCTCGATGGGCATGATCAACGGCTACCTGGGGCCGCGCTGGCTCAACAAGGTGGGCTTCGCGGAGCACAAGGTCGACCAGGCCTGGATCATCGAGCAGGGACGGGGTATTGCCGTGCGCCGCATCGACGATGCACTCGAGTTCGTGCGTTCGCGCGGGGTCATGTTCCATTACGGAGCAGACGGCGCCCAGGACTACGACGTGACAGCCACCCGGGAGCAGCTGCGCGATTATCTCGTCGTCCTCGACCTCGTCGATGAGTTCCGCGCGGACTGCATCGGCTGGCAGTACCAGCTGGGCCTCATCCGTTCGCGGCCACCCTCGGACTTCGCGGAAGGTCTGCTCAATTCGACCTGTCGTCCGGAGTCCACAGGCGACACCATCGTCGATGCGACCGAGGCGGATCAGGGCAATGTGCTGCCCATGGAGATGATGAAGCGTCTGCTGAAGGCGAAGGGCCTGCACCAGGCTGTCTTCTTCCATGACATCCGCTGGGGCGCTGAGCACGAAGGGCGTTTCCTGTGGGTACTGCTGAATTCCGGTTCGAGCGGTGCCTATGCTTTCAATCACGATCCCGATTCATTGCAGGGTGTGCACAGTTTTCGCCAGCCTTCGGCCTATTTTCCCGTGCCGGGCGGCACCTTCGCCGGAGAGAGCCTGCCGGGCAGTATCACGTGGGCCCGCGCCTGCCTTGCGGGTGACGAACTGTGCATGGATATCGGTCGCGGCAGCGTCGAGCGCCTGCCGGCGCACACGCGTGACGCCTGGTGGAACGGCACGACACGCCAGTGGCCCTTCATGGCTGCGGACCTCGGCATCGGTCGCGACGCGCTGATGGCGCACTACCTCAGCAATCACATCGCGGTGGCCTACGGCGACATCTTCCACGAGATGGTGGCGCTCAGCACGGCGATGGGCTATCGCGTGCGCGTGATGGCAGAGCGCGCCTGAGATGGCGCATCGCTGTGTCATCGGCGTCGACGGCGGGACCGAGGGACTGCGCGCCGGTGTCTTCGATCTCTCGGGTCGCGCGCTGGCCTTCGCATCGACACCTTATCCCACCGCATTCCCGCGGCCCGGTTGGGCAGAGCAGAGCCCGATGGATTGGTGGGCGGCTCTGGGCGAATCGGTCCGCAAGGCAGTGCAGGCGGCAGGAATTGCGGCCAGCGACGTCATCGCTCTCGCGGTCGACACGACTTGCTGCTCAGTGGTCGCACTCGATGCACGTGGCGAACCGCTCCGGCCGTCACTCATCTGGATGGATGTCCGCTCGCAGGCGCAAGCCCAAGCGGTCGGCGCCACGGGTGATGCGGCCCTGTGCCTGAACTCCGGAGGCCGCGGGCCGGTGTCGGCTGAATGGATGATCCCGAAGGCGCTGTGGCTCAAGGAGAATGAAGCGGCGACCTACGATGCGGCACACATGATCTGCGAGTACCAGGACTACCTGAACCTGCGGCTCACGGGTCGGTGGGTCGCGAGCCTGAACAACGTGTCGGTGCGCTGGCACTACCGCGCGCGCGATGGTGGCTGGCCCGCCGGTTTGTGCGCACGGGCCGGAATCCAGGAGTTGCAGCAGAAGTGGCCAGAGCAGGTACTCGCGCCAGGCGAGGTGATCGGGCCGCTCGCGGCGGACGCTGCCGCGCATCTGGGGTTGCCCGATGGTACCTGCGTCGTGCAAGGCGGCTCGGATGCGTCGGTGGCCATGATCGGGCTGGGTGTCGTCGAGGCCGGCGCGATGGCGCTCATCACCGGCTCGTCACACCTGCAGCTTGGTCTGAGCGGGCAGACCCTGCACGGGCCCGGCATCTGGGGCAGCTATGCCGACGCGGTGATACCCGGACTGCACATGGTGGAGGGCGGGCAGACCTCGACAGGTTCGGTCGTGAACTGGTTCCGGCGCCTGCTCGGAGAAGGTGTGCCTTACGCGCAGCTCGACCACGAAGCGGCCGTGGTCGCGATCGGCAGCGAGGGCCTGCTTGTGCAGGATCACTTCCAGGGCAACCGCACGCCGCATACCGATCCACTGTCGCGTGGCGCAATCGCCGGTCTCACACTCCGGCATGGGCGCGGACACCTCTTTCGCGCCATTCTGGAATCAGTCGCCTTCGGCACGCGACTGATACTCGAGAACCAGCGCAAGCATGGTTTCGACGCGCGCGAGCTTACCGTCTCGGGAGGCGTGACGAAGTCGGACCTCTGGCTGCAGATTCACGCAGACGTGACGGGCCTGCCTTTGCGCCTCACCCGCACCGGCGAGGCGGCCTGCCTCGGCAGCGCCATGCTGGCTGCAGTCGGCGCCGGCGAGTTTGCAGCCATTCAGGAGGCTGCGGGCGCCATGGCAGAGGTGATACGCATCATCGAGCCGGACATGGCTGCCCATGCCCGGTATGCCGGGACCTATGAGCGTTATTGCACCCTCTATCCTGCGTTGAGGACCGTCGTCTGAAGGGCAACCTGTCCCGCGCTGCGAAGCAGGCTATCGCCGCCATCGAGGCGAAGGCGGGGACGTCGCGCGTCGAAATCCCCATGCCAGACGACCTCGCCGGATGGTCGGCGCTGTTCGAACGGCAGGAGGCCGCAGTGGCGCCCGCCAATGAGCGTTCACTCGCGCGCTATCGGCCAGCCCTGCAGGACATGCGCCTGGGGAGGATACCTGCGCTCGCCATCACTCCGACCACGCGGGTCGGTACGAGCGCAAGGATTGTCTATCTTCATGGGGGCGCCTACACGCTGTTCTCGGCCCGCTCGACCCTCTTCGCTTCGGTGCCGTTGGCGCACGACCTGGGGCTCGAACTCTGGTCGATCGACTACCCGCGCGCGCCGCACACCCGTTACGAACGTACCGTCCCTCTGGTGAGCGAGGCCATTGCGGCGGCCTGCGCAGATGGCGTTCCGGTCCTGCTCGTCGGCGACAGCGCCGGCGGAGGGCTCGCACTCGCGGCCACGCGACGCCTGGTCGAGGAGGGCGCGCCGGCCCCGTCGGCCCTCGTGCTGTGGTCGCCGTGGACAGACCTCGCGGCCAAGGCGCCGTCGCCCGGTGCCCTGGCCGCCATCGATCCCGTGTTGCGCAGTGAGCCGGATCTGTCCCGCGCCGCACTCGCGTACGCCCCGGCCGCGTGTCTCACGTTGGCCGACGTGTCGCCACTGAGAGGGGAATTCACGAGTACCTTCCCGCCGACCCTGATTCAATGCGGTTCGCGCGAGATCCTGCTGCCGGATGCCGCGTGTCTGCACCATGTGCTGGCGAAGGCGGGGTGCCGTGCGGTCCTCGATATCCACCCGGGCATGTTGCACTCATACCCTGCCATCCTGCCCGACCTTCCTGAAGCGCGTGCCGCGCGGCGGCGCCTGGCGCGTTTTTTCCACCTTCTCGGATAAGAGAAACATTCCCGTTAGCGTTTCCCGCCTGTTGCGGCCATGCCACGCGCCTGCTCGCGGCGATTGACAATGCCGCACGATATGCTATTTCTTGCAGGAGAAATTTTCTGACAAGAAAACCCACGCGAACTCGAGGAGAAAGGCAGTGAAGAAGGCATTCAATGGGGGAGCAGCGGGCGGCCATCGCCTGCTCGGTGGCGCGCTGGTGATCGCCGGTGCAGCGATCGCGATGCATCCGCCCGTCGCCGGAGCGCAGGAGTCGACGGCCGTCCAGATCGAAGAAGTGGTGGTGACGGCCTCACGTCGCGAAGAGACCCTGCAGGACACTGCGCTGTCGGTGACCGTGCAGGTGCCGGACGACTTCGCAGTGGGCGGGCTGACGAGCCTCTCGGACGTCATCAACTATTCACCCGGCGCCTATTTCAGCGGCGGCAGCGCACCAACGAACAACACGATCTCCATGCGGGGCGTCTCGGCACTCACGTCGTCGCCGACTGTGGGCATCTACATCGACGACGTGCCGATCGGTTCGGGCAACGGCCAGGCGGCGGGCGCAGAGAGCATGCTCGACGTGATGAAGGCCGGCATGGAGCGCGTCGAGATCGTCAAGGGCCCGCAGGGCACCTCGTTCGGCGCCTCGTCCATGGGCGGCATCGTCCGCTACATCAGCGGTGATCCTTCGCTCGATGCATTCAGCGGGCGCGTCAGCGCCGATCTGTCGACCATCGATCACGGCGGTTCCGGCCAGCGCTACACGGGGCAACTCAGTGTTCCCGTGGTCTCCGGCCGGATGGGCGTGAAACTCTCGGGCTACTACGAAGATGTGGGTGGATTCATCGATCGGATTCCGGGTTCGGCGACTGGCGCCGCCAAGGACGTCAACGGCTACGAGAACAGCGGTGGAATGATCAAGGTGAGCGGGAACATCACTGATCGATTCAGCGTCTCCCTGATGGGGCTGTATGACGACACGACTTTCCATGGCCGCAACCTTGTCGCCCTGGACGGAGGCCCGCCGTTCGTGCTGGCAAACGGCCCCTACGACACTGATACCGCCCACTCGGATGACAAGGGTGAAACCAAGGTGGGTGGGCTCACACTCAGGTACCGGTTCGATGCAGCGGATCTGATTTCATCGACGAGCTATCAGGAGCGCATCAACAGTTCGACCGTCGACCTGGTCGCGGACTTCGGTCCGCTGGTGCAGCTGTTCTGCGGCTGCACGGTCAACAACGCACCGTTCACTGGCGCGCAGACGACGGATCGCTTCGTGCAGGAACTGCGCCTGGTGTCCAGGGAGTCCGGCAAGGCCGCCGGCAACTTCGAATGGACGCTCGGCGCCATCTATTCGAACGAAGAGAGCGGCAACATCCAGCGGCTCGCGGGATTGCCGACGAACTTCGTGCTGCTCGATGTGAATGTTCCGTCGGAGCTCGAGGAGTACGCAGGCTTCGGCGACCTCACCTATTACATTCGGGACAATTTCGACGTCTCTGCAGGCGTACGCATTGCCGACATCCGTGCGTCGGTTGCCGTCACGGATGGCCCCGAGATCCTGATCGGCGACACGCCGCCGGTCGAAATCAACGACACGATCGACACCTACAGTTTCTCGGCGAGATATCGTCCGAGCGACTCCCTGTCGTTCTATGCCCGCATCGCGAGTGGCTACCGGCCGGCGGCGGCGAATCTGCCGGTCAGGGACGTGAACGGCAACAACGTCGCCTCGCCGATCATCGAGACCGACACGTTGTGGAGCTATGAAGTGGGCGTGAAGGGAGTTGCCGCAGACAGGCGCTTCACCTATGACCTGACGGCGTGGTACCTGAACTGGAAGAACCTGCAGGCACGCGTCTTCGTGAACGGCGTGATGACCGGCGGCAATGCAGGCAGCGACGTGACGGCTTACGGTCTCGAGGGCGCGCTCAACTATTCGCCCACCGACAACCTCGTGCTGAGCGCGAGCATGGCGTTCACGGACAGCACGCTCGACAGTGACGAGACGTCGGCTTTCGGCGCCGTCGGGGGCGAGAAGATGCCTGGCATTCCCGAAATGACGGCTGCACTGCGCGGGGACTATTCCGTTCCGCTCGCCTCCGGGGCGCGCGTCACCTTCGGGGGCGGAATGCGCTACGTCGGCAACCGCAACACGGGATTCCACGGCGGCATCGGCGCCAATGGTGCGACGATCACGCCGCGGATCAACAACTTCGTGCTCGAGAATACCTTCGTGACCGACCTGCACATCGCCTACAAGCGGGATCGGCTGGGTGTGTCCGTCTATGGCACGAACGTGTTCGATGAGTACGGGTTCTCGGGTGGATCCGCGCGTCCCGCCGTGGGTTTCATTCGCGCCACCGCGAGCGTGATCCAGCCGGCCACCTTCGGTGTAGCGATGACGTACGATTTCTGAGCGCAACGCGCCTCCTCATGGCGCTCGTCGCGTGCACCGCGGCGGGCGCCATTTGCGCCGGGAACGCTCCGGATGAGCGCCAGCGCGAGCTTGCGCCCATCGCCGCGTCCTTCGAGAAGGCATCGCCTTGTCCCTTCTATCCCGGTACGGGCCCGCTCGCGGCCCGACTCGTCTGTGGCTATCTCGAGGTTCCGGAGCGTCATGAGAGAGCGGACGGGCCGCACATCGCGCTGCCGGTGGTGGTCATCCGCAGTGCGAGTGCATCCCCACGCCCTGATCCGGTCGTCTTCCTGCACGGCGGCCCAGGCGCTGCGCCTCTCGAGTCGTCGGCCACCATCGAGCGTTTCGCCAGCCATCCTTTTTCCCGCGAGCGGGACATCATTCTCTACAACCAGCGTGGTTCGCTGCAGACGCGGCCGGCGCTCGCGTGCGACACGTTCGAGGCGAATCGCACGTCGTGGTTCACGGCCGATTTGACACTGGAGCAGCGCGATGCCCGCATCGCTGCAGCAGTGCTTGAGTGCCTGCGTCAGCTGCGCATACAGGGCAGGGATGTCGGTGCCTACGGCGCACAGGAAAACGCAGCGGATCTCCTTGCGCTCCGGCAGGCACTCGGAATCACGCAGTGGAACGTGCTGGCCGTCTCGTACGGAACCTGGATGGCACAGGCGGCCGCGGCTGCCGATCCGGGCGGAGTCCGCAGCCTCATTCTCGATTCGATCATGTCGCCCACCAGTGATCTCTTCATGTCGGAAGGGCCGCGAAACTTCTCGCTGGGGCTGGATCGGCTGCTGGCTGCATGTGGGGCGGACCGCGAGTGCGCGGACGCATTCCCGGCGCTCGGCGAGCGCCTGCATCAGCTGCTCGTATCGCTGGAGCAGCATCCTGCCACGGTGCGCGTGGCCTCGAGTCCGGCGGGAACGGCCCTCGAAGTCGTGGTGAACTGGCACGACTTCCTCGGCGTCATCCACTGGATGCTCTACAACGCCCGCACGCTGCGCCTCGTGCCGCTCCTGATCGCCGCGACGAGTCGGGGCGACTTTGGCTTGCTGACCAATCAGATGGAGAGTGTGTACCCCGGATTTCTTCACGGTGCGCCGGGGCCGGGCGCCGCATTCTTCGCCATCGTCTGCAACGATCAGTTCACCTCGCGCAATCCGCTGCCCACGGCAGCCGCCAACAAGTCCTACGAGGGATTCGCGATCGTGAGCTACATGGCTCCCGTGTGCGAGGCCTACGCGCGCGACCGGACTCTGGCGCCGGCCCCTGTGACAACGCAGATCGATGTTCCGGCATTGCTGCTTTCAGGCCGGTTCGATCCGATGACGCCGGATGTCTACGCCGCAGAGCTCGTCGCCGGTATGCCGCAGGGGAGGCGCGTCACGATTGCAGATGCCGGGCATTCGACGCTCAGTGATTTCGATGCCTGCCAGACGCTCGCAGCGGTCCGCTTCCTCGAGCAGCCCGACGCGAAGCAGATCGACGGATGCATCGCGGCGATCCCCGGCCCGAAGTTCGTCACTGCATGGCACGCTGATCCGCCGCGATGAAGGCACGAATGGCCAATGCATCCTGCTTCGAGAGAACATCGGCAAAGCTCGCCATTCCCGCCGGGCTCAGCGCGCCCTGCAGCACGATCGCTTCAAATGACTCGTAGGTTCCGGGAGACATGTTCCACAGATCCGGAAAATTGTTGGGAGCGCCGCGAGGTGCGTGACAGCGGGCGCAGAAGCGCTCGTACAGCGCTTTTCCTTGCGCCAGCGTCTGTGGGTCCGTGGGGAGGCCTCCGGGGGCCGGGTAATGTGGCTTCGCCACGATGCGCTCCGGAAGCGGGGTGGGCCCGCCGTCCAGCTTGAAGACAAACAGGCGTTCCCGATTGGCATACTCGAGTGCGGCGAAGCCGGGGAGATGGCGGACACTCATCGCGCCCCCGAGTCCCGCCAGTACGGCGATGTACTGCTCGTCACCGATCGCATACGACATCGGCGGCGCCATGATGGCAAGTCCGGTCTCGATCCTTTTCAGGACACGACCTGTGGCGGCCTCATAGACGGTCAGCACGCCATCGGCCGCTCCCTGGATCACGAGTCCGCCTGCGGTGGCCAGCACGCCACCACTCCACCAGGGCATGGGGGCGCTCTGCCAGCGTGCCTTTCCGGCCACCGGGTCCCAGGCCTTCAGAACCGACTGCATGACGAAGGGGGGCGATTGCTTCATCAGCGCGGCATCGGCGACGGGATCGGGAGGCACGGTTTCGGCTTCAGTGTTGTAGGAGCCTGGCTGGTAGCGCGCGGGCCCAGGCTCCTGCGAGAACTTCATCGGCATCTCGAGCGTCGGGATGTATACGAGGTGGGTTCCGGGGCTGTACGCCATCGGCTGCCAGTTGTGGCCGCCCGCCGTCGCAGGCCACACGATCTTCGGTGATTTCCCATACAGCGCGGAGTCGGAGACTTCGGGCCTGCCGGACTTCAGATCGACGCGCTTTGCCCAGGTGACGGTCGTGAACTTCCCGGCGGATAGCAGTTCGCCGTTCACACGATCAAGCACGTAGAAGAAGCCGTTCTTGGGCGCCTGCATGAGAACTTTGCGCGGGCGACCGTTGATTCCAAGATCCGCGAGGATCATGTTCTGCGTGGCGGTGTAATCCCAGCTGTCGCCCGGCGTGGTCTGGTAGTACCACGCCATGCGTCCGGTCTTCGCGTTCAATGCGATGATGCTCGACAGGAAGAGATTGTCCTGGCGCTGGCCGCCGTTGCGGACCCATGAGGACCATGGACCGCCATTGCCGACTCCGACATACAGCAGACCCAGCCCGGGGTCGTAAGTCATCGAGTCCCAGACCGTGCCACCACCACCGAATTCCCAGCGTGCGTGCTGGCTCCAGGTCTTTCTCGCGACCGCAAGCTCGGGGTGCTCGTCGCGTCCCGGACCCGGTATCGTGTAGAAGCGCCATGAGAGCCGGCCACTTGCTGCGTCGTAGGCGCTGACGTAGCCGCGCACGCCGAGCTCAGCGCCGCCATTGCCAATGACGATGTTGTCGCCTGCAATGCGTGGCGCGCCCGTGATCGAGTAGCTGCGCGTCCGGTCGATCAGCGTATCAACGCGCCAGCGCTGCTGGCCCGTCGCCGCATCCAGGGCGACCAGCCAGCCATCCAGAGTGCCGACGTAGATCGTGTCTTTCCAGAGGGCAACGCCGCGATTCACGGCATCGCAGCACGCGCGCCGGGCCCATGCGCCTTCGACTTCGGGGTCATGGATCCAGCGCGTGGCACCGGTGCGTGCATCAACGGCGTACACGACACTCCACGGGCCCGTGAAGTACAGGACGCCATCGTGCATCAGCGGGGTCGCCTGGGTTCCGCGATGGGTCCGGCCCCGCACGATGAAGTCATCGAAGGTCC
>CAUJHX010000013.1 GCA_963204795.1 Pseudomonadota bacterium
GGCGTCGCCCGAGTCCTGCGACACGTAGTAGTTGAGCGGCACCCGCTGCAGCAGGCGCTGCGACTCGCCGAGGAAGCGCACGACATCCGCGTGCGTCAGGATCTGGCGGATGCGCGCGAAGCGCGGCTCGAGCGGCGCGAGGCCCGCCGCGTCGATCGCCGCCTCGTCCATGAAGCTCGCGTAGAGGTCGCCGATTTTCTGGCTGTCGGAGCCGGCGGCATGATCGGTTCGCTGCGCGGCCTCCTCGGCAATGGCGCGCACGTCCTCCTCCGCGCGCTCATCGAGGATCGCGAACGTGCCCCAGCTCGAGCGGTCCTCGGGAATGGCCGTGTCGCGCAGCCAGCTGCCGCCCGTGAATGAGTACAGGTCGTCCTGTGGGCGCACGCTCGTGTCGTAGCCGGCGAGCAGCAGACCACCCGGTCGTGGCGGCGCGGGCGGCGCGACTTCAGTGGCGGGAGGTGCAGGAGCAGGCGTCGGTGCCGACGCCGCGCAGGCGGTCAATGCCGTGACCGCGGCGGAAAAAACCAGTGTTCGCATGGCGCGAGTATACGGGCGATCACTCCACCTTGAGCGCGAGGCGCACTCCGTTCGTCGCGCCTTCTTCGGGTGTTCCGGTCACGACGAACACGCGGGCCGGATCCAGCCCCGTCGTCGCGATGAGTGCGTCACGTACCGCGTCCGCGCGCTGCTTCGCCAGGTTGGCAAGATCGGTGTCCGGTATGCTGATGCGGCTTCGCAGGGCAGCCTCGCCAGTATCGATGCAGCGGATGATCCACGCATCCTTGTCTTCGTCCTTTTCCCTTTCGGGTCGTGGCACGCGCTTCTCGCCGGTCGTCTCGCGCCAGGCGTCGTCGAGTTCCTTCTGGTAGGCGGCGGGGTCCCCCGCACGCAGGGCGCGCGTGGCCGGGCCGCCGAGCAGCGCTGCGAAACGCTGCCCGACGAGCGCCGCGCGATCCTGCTCCGGATCCGCGACGAGCGGCACCTCGAGCTTCAGCTGCGGCCGTTCGACGAGTGCCTTGCCGACGTTCGCGAGCCGCTCCCCCGCAGCCGCATCGAGCGCGGCGCTGCCGTAGGCGAAGTCGACGAAGCGCACTTCCTCGCCTGCGCCGAACAGTGAGCCGAGCAGTGCAAACGGCGCCGTGACGATCTTCACGAGGAGATTTCTCAGCACTTTCCAGACGAGCGGCGCGACGCGAAACTGCGGATCGTCGAGCGAGCCGGACACCGGCAGATCGATGTCGATCACGCCGTTGCGGTCCTTCAGCAGGGCAATCGCGAGCTTCACGGGCAGGCGGATCGCGTCCTCGCTCTCCACCTTGTCACCGAGCGTGAACTGGTCGAGCACGAAATGATGCTTCGCGTCGAGCTTGCGGTGCTCGATGAGGTACTCGAACTTTGCGTTGAGCTTGCCCTTCTCGATCTTGTAGCCCATGAACTTGCCGGAATAAGGCGTGAAGGTCGGCAGTTCGATGTTGCTGAAGCTTGCGCTGAGACTCGTGTAGGCGCTCGCCGCGAGGTAGTTGACCTGACCCCGGATCTCGACCGGCGCATATCGATCGACCTTGCCGTCGAGCACGACCTCGGCGCGCGCGGCTGGATCCGACGACAGGCCGCTCACTGTCCCCTCGAGTTGCTCGATGCCGGTCGCGAAGTTCGGGCGGATGGAAAGGTCCGCGAAATTCGCCGAACTGTCGACGAGGCGCACTCGATCGATGCGTATCGGCATCGCACGCCCGGCCGGCCTGGGCGCAGCTGGCGCGGCGTCTGCAGGTGCTGCGGCGGCGGTCGGTGCCCCACCCTTCCTCAGCCGCGGCGGCGAGAGCACATCGGCGATGTTGGTCGACTGGTCGGGCGCGATCACGAGCTTGAAATAGGCCTGGCGCGCCAGCACGTCGCCAACTCGCAGTGATGCCGGCGACGATACGTAGTCGATACCGCCGAGCGTGAGACTGCCGAAGCGGATGAAATCTTCCCGCAGATCACGATCGACGCTGTGAAAATTCGTGAGGGTCGTGCTGCCCGCAAACCCGACCTTCGCACCGGAGCCGGCCGGCAGGGCCACCGAGAGTTTTCCCTTCGCCGAAACCGCGCCGCTTCTCAGCACCAGATCGGTGGCGCGTGCGAGGTACGGCTGGATGAAAGGCACGGGGAGCCTTTCCACGTCGATCTCGAAGTCGCCGCCCGGGTTGTCGAATCGCCAGCTGCCCGCAACCTGGATGCGCCCCGAATCATTGAAGCCTGAACGCAGTGCGACCCTGGCCGTCGCGGCATCGGTGGCGTAGCCGTCGACGTCGACCTCGAGCGGCGCGAGGAGGTACCGGACCGGCGCCGCTGGCTTGCGATCCTCGAATTCCACGCGGGAATCGGTGAGGCGCAGTTGTGGCGCTTCGATGCGCCAGGCCTTGCGACTGGCTGGCGCTCGCGAGGTCGGTGCAGCCACGGGCCGTGGTGCGAGCGCGGCGAGATTGACCTTGCCGTCGGCCTCGGTCCAGGCGCGGACATCGAGACCTTTTACCCGGATGTCCGGC
The DNA here is from genome assembly GCA_963204795.1 of Pseudomonadota bacterium. Taxonomy (GTDB): domain Bacteria; phylum Pseudomonadota; class Gammaproteobacteria; order Steroidobacterales; family Steroidobacteraceae; genus CADEFQ01. The sequence goes on from CAUJHX010000013.1 coordinate 2,529, forward strand.
AACCGCACGAGCGAATCACGGACGTCCACACTGGCACCTTCCGCCGACAGCTCCGCCACCTTGATCCAGTCGCTGTCGGCGCCGCTCGCGCGCAGGGCAAGATCGCGCGCATCGACGCCGAGGGAATCGAGGTTGATGCGCACGCCATCGGGTGCAGAGGCGATACGATAGCGGGTTTTCACGTCGATCAGGCCCGCGGGCGGCGCGATGCGGTCGTATTCGCCCGCGAGCTGCCAGGCGGTCTGCGCGGCGAGCCCCTGCAGCGTGAGTTCGCCGTCGAGCGTGAAGGGCTGCACCGCAATGTGACCGTCGAGTGCGAGCGACGCGCCGCGCTGACCACGGGCCACGACGTGGAAGCTGCCCTCGCCGCCCGCCATGGTCGTGAAGTTCTGCACGCGCACGTTGATCGGCGCGAGACGCTCGTGGATCGCGTGCTCGCGCCTGAGATCGGCAGCATCGATCACGCCCCGGTTCACCTGGATGTCGGCGATGCTGACGAGGAACGGCTTGCCCGGTGGCTTCTGCGCGCCCGGTTGCGCGGTCTTCGGCGCGAGCGCGGTGATCAGGTTCAGGCTGCCGTCAGGGCGCAGCACCAGGTTGATGGCGGGTTCGTCGAGTTCCACCGCGCGCAACACCACACCGCCGCGCCAGATCGAGGCGAGCTGCGCGTCGACGAAAAGCCGCTTCGCGCCGAGGAGCGGCGTGCCATCAGGCTCGGTGAGCGCGATATCCCTGATGTCCGCAGAGAGCTGGAAAGGCTTGACGACAACCTTGCCCAGCGCGAGGTGCTGACCGGTCACCGCGGCGATGGCCGGCGGAAGCTTTGACTGGATCAGTCTGGGTGCCAGCCAGTAACCAGCCCACGCGTACGCGCCCACGAGGAACGCGAGCACCGCGAGCGTCCAGATGAGGGGCTTGATCGAGCGCACCACCTACCCCGGGAAGACCTGGCATCAACGCCAAAAAAAAGACCCCGGTTTTGTGGACCGGGGTCGCAGTATGCGGACTTTCAATGAAGGGAAGGAAGTCCGCCAGGGGATATCAACTGATCAATGAAGCCTCGCCCAGTGCAAAATCCTGATGTCCTCGCAATCGATCTCGA
>CAUJHX010000014.1 GCA_963204795.1 Pseudomonadota bacterium
GTACGAATGAGGGCTGCAGGCAGGCTCGGGCCGATCTGGCTCGCCGACGACGTCACCCGCGGCAACGCCCTCGCCTTCCTGTACGCCGCTTTCTTCAGTGTCTGCCTGCTCTCGTTCCTGAGCTTCATGCAGCCGTTCGTGCTCGACGCACATCTCGGCATTCCGCGCTCGCAGCAGGGCCGCGCCACCTTCCTCCTCGGCACGGCGCAGGAAATCGCCATGCTGCTGCTGGTCGGGCCTTTCGGCGCACTCGCCGACAAGCTCGGGCGGCGTGTCCTCTACACGCTCGGCCTCGCGTGGGTCGGCGTGGGTTACATTCTCTACCCGCTTGCAGACTCGCTGCCGCAACTGGTGGCGACGCGTTTCTTCTTTGCCGTCGGGGCCGCAATGATCGGCACCGCAATGGCCACGGTGCTCGCCGATACGCCCCGGGACCGCTCGCGTGGCCTGCTGGTAGCAGCCACGGGCGTGCTGCAGGGCCTCGGTGTGATGTTCGGTGTGCTCGTGCTCTCGAAACTGCCGCTGCGTTTCGAGTCGCTCGGCCACAGCGACGACATGGCCGGCCGCTACACACTCTGGATCGGCGCGGCACTGTGTTTCGTCACGGCGGCTGTGTGCTGGCTCGGTCTGCACCGTGGCACGCCGGGTGACACTGCGCACCGGCGCGAGTCCCTGTTGCAGTTGCTCGGCATTGGTGTGCACACGGCGCGCGCCAATCGGCGGCTCGCGCTCGGCTACCTCGCCTCGTTCGTCGCCCGGGGCGACATGGTGGTGATCGGCACCTTTTTTTCGCTCTGGTTGATGCAGGTGGGCGTCTCGCAGGGAATGACGCGACCGGCGGCCATGGCGAAGGCGGGCATGATGTACGGCGTGGCCCAGCTCGCGGGGCTTGCCTGGGGGCTCTTCTTCGGCTGGCTCATGGACCGGCTCGACCGGGTGACCCTGATCGCGCTTGCCATGGGCCTTGCCGCGCTCGGCTATTCGATCGTCGGCCTGAGCCACGATCCCTTTGCGCCCGGCATGATGCTCAAGATGATTCTGCTCGGCGCCGGCGAGCTGAGCTGCATCCTTGCGGTGCAGGCGCTCCTCGGCCAACAGGCTCCGGGCAACTTGCGGGGTTCCGTGATGGGAATCGCCGCGTTCACGTCCGCCCTGGGTGTGCTCTTTGCGACCTCGCTGGGCGGATGGCTGTTCGATCACTGGCGGGCGGGCGGTCCGTTCGTGATGATCGCCATCGTCAATGCGCTCGTGATGCTCGCTGCGCTGTGGGTGCGGTTCACGACTCCGACCGAGCGACCGGCTGCCTGACAGTACTCCCTCCCCCGGCTTCGTCGGGGGAGGGAGTGGCGGTCAGGCTACACCCACGGCCTTCTTGCGCTCTTCCGTCAACCGCCTGGTCCACTTCGTGAACTGCGGCTGCGTGGGGGGCTCGAGACCCGTTTCAGCCTTGCAGCGCGCCTTGAGCTCTTCGACCGAATCGAAGCCCCGGTCGAAAAGCTTCACGGGACCGCGCTCTGTCGCCATTTTCGCTCGCAGCGCTGCTGTGGCAGCGTGATCGACCGAGCCGTCCTCCCTGATCACGACGCCGTAGCGGCGCGCTCCACCGATCGTGACGAGCCCCGCCTCGACGTCGAAGCAGACCTTCTCCACCTCCCGCTCGAGCGGGTCCCCGCAACCGCCTCCGCCCCAGGTGTCGGAAAGGAGCAGGTCGCCCGCCTCCACCTTCACGCGATCGAGCTTCGACTCGAGCAGCTGCTGGGTGCCATCCGCCCGCATCAGCGTCTTTCTGCTGCGCGCCCCTGGCAGGCCGCCGTTCACGCCCCACGGGTAAGTCAGCCAGCGATCATCGTGGATCGAGATCTCGCCCGGTTCGAGGAAGCGGTAACCGATACGCAAGCCATTGCCGCCCCGGTTCTTGCCCGCACCACCCGAATCCGCAATGGTCTCGTAGATGTCGATGCGCAGCGGGAAATAGCTCTCGAGGAACTCGTTCGGCACGTTGGTGAAAGAAGGCCACAGCGAGTGGCCGTCGGGCCCGTCGCCGAACGGTTTGCCCGGAATGCCGCCGAAGGAGATCTGGTAAAGCTGGTACCAGTCACCGTTCCTGTCGTAGCCCGAATACATGAAGTGCGGACTGTCCGAGAACCCCGCCGCGCACATGAACTGGGGATTGCCCTGGCCCAGGAGACCCCCGAGCACGTCGAATATGCGCCCGAGTGCGTGCGTGCGACAGGACAGGGCCGCGGGCTTCAGCGGCTTCAGCAGCGTGCCCGGGGGGATGCGCACTTCCATCAGGTCGTAGAAGCCGTCGTTGAAGAGGATCTGCGGGTCGAACACCATGATCATGTAGACACCCGCGAACATCTTGAACATCTCTTCGTTCAGCAGGAAGTTGATCGAAGAAATCGACTGTGGGTCGGTGCCCGCAAAGTCGAAGATGCACTTGTCACCCTCGCGCCACATGCTGCAGGCGATCCGGTACGGCCCCATGTTGAGGCCGTCGTCGCAGATGTAGTCCTCGAAGTGCTGCTTGGTCTCCGGCACAGTGCGCCGGATGAGCTCGCGCATCGCCCGCTTGTTGCGTTCGAGCATTGCGTGCATGGCCGAATAGAGCACGTCGTCGCCGAAGCGCTCGGCGATCTCGATGCAGCGCAGGCCCGCGGTGCGCAGCGCCGCGGTGATCGCATTGAAGTCCGACAGGTTCCAGTGCGGCAGACGGCAGTTGTGCAGCAGGATGTTCAGGATATCTTCCTGCAGCTGGCCGCCCTTGTAGATCTTGACCGGCGGCGTGCGCACCCCCTCTTCGTAGATCTGGCGCGCATCGGTCGGCAGCGACCCCGGTACCTTGCCGCCCACGTCGGTCATGTGGCCAAACATGGCTGACCAGGCGATCAGGCGCTTCTGCTTGTAGATCGGCATCAGCATCAGCCAGTCGTTGGCATGGCTGATTGCGCCCCGGACCGAGTACGGGTCGTTCGTCAGGAAGATGTCGCCTTCCTCGATCGTGCCGTCATAGCCCTGCATGAAGCCCCAGATGAAGGAGCCGAACTGGCCGACGACCATCTTGCCCTCGACGTTGGCGATCATCGGGAATTCGTCGTGCTGCTCGCGGATGCCCGGCGACATGGCCGTGCGAAAGAGCACCGTGTCCATCTCGAAGCGCGCATTGCGCAGCGCGCTTTCGATGATGTCGATCGTGACGGTGTCGACCTTGACCTTCCTGAAGGCCTTGCTGTTGCGCTGAATGATTCTGGCGGGCATGGAACTTACCTCTTCGCCTTGCGGGCCGGCTTGTAGCCGTCCGGATAAATCAGGATGCAGCCGACCTTGTCGACGACACCGTGGTGCTTCGGCAGGATCACACTGGTCGAATCCATTTCGACGACGATCGCGGGCCCCTTGATCCGGTTGCCGGCGCGCAGCTTGCGTCGGTCGTACACGGTGGCCGTGAGATCCTTGCCGTCCATATAGACCTTCTGCTTGCCCGTGGCCGCCGCCTTCGGATCAGTGCCGCCCCTCGCGAGGTCGGGTCGTTTGAGCGACACGCTCTTGCCCTGCACCGTGGCGCGCAGCGTGACGAGTTCGTGTTCGAGAGACAGCGCGAACGTGAAGAGGCGCTTGTGCTCGGCGTCGAACTTTGCGGAGACCGCCTTCAGGCCCTGCTTCTCGAGATCCTTGATGTCGAAGTCGACGGCGAGGCGCAGCCCCTGCCCGTGATAGCGCAGGTCGACCTGCCAGGAGGTGCGCATCTCGGACTTCGGCACGCCCTCGCGCTCGAGCGACTCCGCGGCGTCGGCCGCCAGGGTACGCAGGATTTTCGCGACTTCCTTCGCGCTCGTTTCCGCAAACTTGCGCACGTAGGTGCGGGCGCGCTCGTCACGCACCGCGGTCGTCGCGTCACCGAGGGCACAGAGCACACCCGGTCCCGGCGGAATGATGGCGGGCCATGAGCCGAGCAGTCGAGACAGCGCATTCGCGTGCAGCGGGCCCGCCCCGCCGAAAGCGATCAGCGCATAGTCGCGCGGGTCGTAGCCCTGCTCGACCGACACGAGGCGGAGCGCCCCCACCATGTTCTCGTTGACGATGTTGTAGATGCCAAGCGCCGCGTCCTTCTGCGACAACTTCAGCGCGTCGGCGATCTTCTTCACGGCCTGCGCCGACAGCGCCCGATCGAGCACCATGTCACCACCGAGCTTCTGGCCCTCCGGCATGTAACCGAGGACGATGTTCGCGTCCGTGACGGTCGGCTCGGTGCCACCGCGGTTGTAGGCCGCGGGCCCCGGGTCGGCGCCTGCGCTTTGCGGACCGACGCGCAGCGCCTTCGTGAGATCGGGCACGTGGGCGATCGATCCTCCACCGGCGCCCACCGTGCGGATATCGACCGAGGACGCGCGCACCGTGACATCGCCGACCGTGGTCTCGCGTCGCAGGCGGGGTTCGCCGTTCTGGATGAGCGCGACGTCGGTCGAGGTTCCGCCGACATCGACGGTGAGCAGATTCGGAAAGCCCGATTGCAACGCGACCCACACGGCACCGGTGACCCCGCCCGCCGGGCCGGACATCAGCATGTTCACCGGGAACTCTTCCGATGCTTTCGCCGACGCGAGTCCACCGTCCGAGCGAAGAATGTGCAGCTTCACATCCTCACCCTTGATCGAGAGCTTCGACTTCAGGCTGCGTACATACTTCGCGACGCGCGGGCGCACGTAGGAATTGGCGACGGTCGTGACGGTACGCTCGTATTCCTGCATTTCCGGCACGACTTCCGAGGAGAGCGAAACCGGGATTTCAGGCAGCTCCTCACCTGCAATGTCGCGGATGCGCTTCTCGTGCGTGTCGTTGGCGAACGAGTTGATGAGGGAGACCGTCAACGCCTCGATGTTCTTCGACTTCAGTTCGCGCAGCGCCACGCGCAGCTGCTCCTCGTCGAGCGCGTGGACGATATCGCCCTTCGCGCTGACGCGCTCATCAGCCTCGATGGTGCAGGCGAGCGGCGCGAGCGGCAGGCTCTTGTTGTAGATGACCCAGCCACCGAGGCCGCCCGGTACAAACGAGCGCGCGATCTGCAGCACCTGGCGGTAGCCCTTGGTCGTCACAAGGCCGCATTTGGCGCCCGTGCCGGTCAGCACCGTGTTGGTCGCCACGGTGGTGCCGTGCATCACGTGCAGGATCGTCGCAGGATCGATCCCCGCGTACTCACACACGCGCATCATGCCATTCACGACGCCGATCGACTGGTCGGCGGGGGTACTCGGCACCTTCGCGGACCATGTCTTGCCGGATCTCTCGTGGACGAGCAGCAGGTCGGTGAAAGTACCACCGACGTCCACACCCAATCGATATGCCATGTGTACTCCTGAATGGTCGGTGCGCGAACGCGCTGCGGCCCGAGTTTGGTACCTCGCCATTGGGTCCGCAATGCGGGGAACACCTACATCGAGCCGTCGCCCCGCGACGCGGTCACGCAACCTGCAAAGCTTGCGGGCGCGGGAAATTTCCGGCTTTCACGAGCATGCCCGGCACCGGGCGGCCGAGTGTCTCCTGCAGCCACTTGCCCGTGGCGATCAGCGCATCGAGGTCGATGCCGGTTTCGATGCCGCTGCGCCGGAGCATGTAGACGAGGTCTTCGGTCGGAATGTTGCCGGTGGCGGCGGGCGCGAACGGGCAGCCACCGATGCCCCCGGCGCTGGCATCGAGTGTCGTGACGCCGGCCTGTACCGCAGCCCAGGCATTTGCGAGGCCCGTGTTGCGTGTATTGTGGAAGTGCGCGCGCAGCCGCGTGGCGCCCGGAATCACCGCGCGTACGGCAGACACGAGTTCGGTGACCTGCGCCGGCACGCCGACTCCAATGGTATCGGCGAGTGCAATCTCGAAAGGCCCCGCCTCGGCGCAGCGACACGCCACTTCGACCACCCGCGCCACCGGCATCTCGCCTTCGAATGGACAACCGAACGCTGCGGACACCGTCACCTGGGCGCGAATACCGGCGCTGTGCGCAGCCTTGGCAATATCGAGCCAGGCGGCAATCGACTCGTCGGTGCTGACGCCCTGATTGCGGCGATTGAACGTGTCGCTCGCCACGACGGCCATGCCGACCTCGGTACAACCGGCCGCAAGCGCGCGGTCGAATCCCTTGCGATTGAGGACGAGCCCGACATAGTGCACGTCCGGGCGTTTCGCGAGGCCCGCGAGCACCTGCTCGGCATCGGCCATCTGCGGCACCCGCTTCGGGTTAACGAAGCTCGCCACCTCGAGCCTGCGCAAGCCTGCGGCAATCAACCGCTCGATGAACTCGATCTTGGCCGCCGTGGGCATCACGCCCGGCTCGCTCTGCAGCCCATCACGCGGTCCGACTTCGACGATTTCGACGCTACGCATCAGTGCCTATTCCATAATTCAGACGATACGTGCTTCGATTCTACCCTGACCGCACCGTTGAGACCCCTGAGCCTGCGAGAGAGTTGCATGTCCGGACAAGAAGCTCCCTTCAAGAATGGCCCGCTTTCAGACCTGCGCGTGATCGAGATGGGCACGCTGCTCGCGGGCCCCTTCTGCGGCCAGATCCTCGGTGACATGGGCGCCGAGATCATCAAGATCGAGCCGCCTGGACAGGGCGATCCGATGCGCGTCTGGGGCCGCGAGAAAGCGCATGGCAAGTCGCTGTGGTGGCCCGTCGTCGGCCGCAACAAGAAGGCCGTCACCCTCGACATGAGGCAGGAAGAAGGTCAGAGCATTCTCAGGGAGTTGGTCGCAAAAGCCGATTTTCTGCTCGAGAACTTCCGACCAGGCACCATGGAGAAATGGGGCTGCGGCTATGAAGAGCTCGCGAAGGTCAATCCGCGGCTCATCATGATCCGCGT
>CAUJHX010000015.1 GCA_963204795.1 Pseudomonadota bacterium
TACCTCATGAAGCTTGCGCTGACGGCGCTGCGCAGGCGGCTCGACCGCGAGACGACCGGGCACGGGCTGACCGGCGTGCAGTTGCTGCCGCTGCTGCTGATCAGTCGCGGTGTCTGCGTGACTGCCACGGAACTCGCCCGACTGAACGACATCGATGCCGGTGCCACCACGCGCATGCTCCACCGCCTCGAGGCGAAGGGGCTGCTGAGGCGCACGCGCAGCACGCACGACCGACGCGTCGTGCGCCTCGAAGTCACCGCAGCCGGTCGTGCGATCGCCGACGAGGTTCCCTTCGTGATCGCTGCGGCGCTGAACGACTCGCTCCGTGACTTCAGCGCGGTTGAAGTCGAGAGCCTGCGCAACATGCTGCGCCGCATCGTCGTCAACGCGGCGGCCTCATCATGAGCGTTCGCGTTACGGCCTGCGGCTGCGCGCTCCTGCTTGTGGGGTGCGCGAATTTCAAGGGAATAGCGCCCGTGGTCCGGGAGCTGACGCCGGCACAGCTCGATGCCGGTGCCACAGCCGTACAGTGGCCTCGCGACGATTGGTGGAAGCAGTTCGATGATCCGGTGCTCGATGCGTTCATCGAGCGCGCGCTGGCCGGGAATCCGCAGCTCAACGCCGCACGGGCGCGACTCGCGCAGGCGCAGGCCGCGATCGCCGCCACGGGAGCCGCCCGCGGTCCGCGGGTCGATGCGCAGGCAGAGTCGACACGGCAGCGCTTCAACGAGAACTACATCTATCCGCCGCCGATCGCCGGACGCATCGACAGCATCAACTCCCTGCAGCAGACGGGCAGTCAGGAGCTGGATTTCTTCGGGCGCCGTCGCGCCGCGCTGCGCGCCGCACTATCGCGTGGCCGCACGGCAGCCGCCGAGTCACAAGCGGCGCGCGTGCTGCTGGCGGCGGCGGTGGCCCGTTCGTACATGCAGCTCGCCGGTCTCGTGGAAACACGCGCGGTGCTCAACGAGACGCAGGTGCAGCGCGAGCGCATCCTGGAGCTGGCACGTGCGCGCGTGCAGAGCGGGCTCGACACACAGGTCGAGCTGCGGCAGGCAGAAGGCGCTTTGCCCTCGATCCGCGGACAAATCGAGGCTGTGGAGGAGCAGATCAAGTTGGCCCGCCATGCGCTGGCGGCACTGCTCGGCGCAGGGCCCGACGCAACGCGGGACCTCGCTCCACGCCTCGCGGAGGCGCAGTCGCCGGTCCTGCCACCCGCCATTCCCGCAGAACTGATCGGTCGTCGCGCCGATGTCAGCGCCGCCCGCTGGCGTGTCGAAGCAGCGGCTGCCGATGTCGATGCCGCCAGGGCGCAGTTCTATCCAAACGTGAATCTGCTGGCGTTTGCCGGCTATCAGAGTCTCGGATTCGCGCAATGGTTCGATGCCGGCAGCCGCACCATGGGCATCGGACCGGCCGTGAGTTTGCCGGTGTTCGATGCCGGGCGTCTGCGGGCGAACCTGCGCGGGAAAGCGGCCGACGCCGATGCCGCGGTTGCCGACTACAACGCGACGCTGATCGGCGCGGTACGCGATGTGGCCGATCAGATCGCTTCACTCGAGTCGCTTGCACTGCAGGCGAGGGAGCAGCGCGCGGCGCTCTCCGCGGTGCAAAGCGCCTATGACCTCGCCATGCTGCGCTATCGCGCGGGACTCGGCTCATATCTGACCGTGCTCGCAGCAGAGACCAGCGTGCTCGCAGAGCGGCGTGATGGCGCTGATATCGAAACGCGCCGCGCGGTGGCTGCAGTCGACCTGATGCGGTCCCTCGGAGGCGGTTTCGACGACCGTATGAGCCCCGAATGAATACCCCCAGCCCCGACAAGCCCGATATGTCCCGCACCCGTCGCGTCGCGCTGCTTGCGATTACGGCGGTGTTTGGCGTCGCTGCCATCGTCTATGCGGTGTACTGGTACCTGTACGAGCGTCACTACGAGAGCACCGACAACGCGTACGTGGCCGGCAACATGGTCCTGATCACGCCGCAGATCGGCGGCACCGTGGTCGCAATCGAGGCGGATGAGACCGATCTGGTCCGCGCGGGGCAGGCGCTGGTCAAGCTCGATCCTGCCGACGCGCAGGTGGGCCTCGCGCAGGCCGAAGCACAGCTGGCGCAGACCGTGCGCGAGGTGCGCACGCTCTTTGCAAACAACGCATCGCTCGCCGCGGCGGTTGCCCTGCGCGATGCCGAGGTGGTCACGGCACAGAGCGACCTCGCCCGCGCACGCGATGATCTGCAGCGTCGCCAGTCGCTCGCATCGACCGGGGCAGTGTCGGAGGAGGAAATCGGCCACGCGCAAACCGCGTTTGCCAACGCACAGAGTGCGCTCGGCGCCGCCCGGGCCGCCGTCAGCGCGGCGCGTGAGCAGCTGACTGCCAACCGGGCACTGACGGCGGGAACGACTCCCGAAAATCATCCAAACGTACAGCGCGCTGCGGAGAGCGTGCGCGCTGCATATCTGGCGCGTGGACGTGTCGAATTGCCCGCGCCGGTCACAGGCTATGTCGCGAGGCGCAGCGTTCAGGTCGGCAGCCGCGTGCAGGTCGGGGCACCACTGATGGCGATCGTGCAGCTCGACCGGGTGTGGGTCGAGGCAAACTTCAAGGAAGTGCAGCTGCGCGACCTGCGCATCGGGCAGCCGGTCTCACTCACTGCGGACCTTTATGGTGACCGGGTCGAATATCACGGTACCGTCGCCGGGCTTGGTGCCGGCACCGGCGCCGCCTTTGCATTGCTGCCGGCGCAGAACGCGACCGGCAACTGGATCAAGGTGGTGCAGCGCGTGCCGGTGCGCATCGCCCTCGAGCCGCGCGAACTCACCGCGAACCCGCTTCGGGTCGGGCTTTCGATGCAGGTGACGGTCGATGTGGCCGATCGCAGCGGCAGGATGCTCGCCGCCACGCCTCCGGCGCAGCCCGCGGCGACGACCAACGCCTTCGTCTCGCCATCCAACGAGGTTGACGCGCTGATCGACCGCATCGTCGCCGCCAATCTCGGCCACGCGGTCGGTACGCACGACTGACCGGCGCGCATGGCTGCCACTTCGCACTCGCACCCGCCGCTGAAGGGCGGTGCACTGGTCGCCGGTACGATCGCCCTGTCACTGGCAACGTTCATGAACGTGCTCGACTCGTCGATCGCCAATGTGTCGATCCCCGCGATCTCCGGCGATCTCGGCGTGGCGCCGAACCAGGGAACCTGGGTGATTACCTCCTTCGGCGTGGCCAACGCCATTTCGCTGCCCCTGACGGGCTGGCTGACCGTGCGCTTCGGTCAGGTGCGCATCTTCCTGACGAGTGTGCTGTTGTTCGTGCTCGCCTCGTTCCTTTGCGGACTCGCGCCCACGCTCGGAACGCTCATCGCGTTTCGCGTGCTGCAGGGTTTCGTGGCGGGTCCCATGATCCCGTTGTCACAAACGCTGCTGCTGTCGACCTATCCGGCGCAGCAATCGGGCACAGCGCTCGCGTTCTGGAGCATGACGACCCTGATCGCGCCGGTGGTGGGTCCTCTTGCAGGTGGCTGGATCACCGACAACATCGGCTGGCCGTGGATCTTCTTCATCAACGTGCCTGTCGGTCTCGTCGCGGCGTTCGCGACCTGGACCCTCTACCGCAGGCGCGAAACACCGATGCGCAAACTGCCGATCGATCGGGTGGGTCTGGCGCTGCTCGTGATCTGGGTCGGTGCGCTGCAGATCATGCTCGACAAGGGGCGGGAACTCGACTGGTTCGAATCGGGCGAGATCGTGGTACTCGCCATCATTGCACTGGTGGGCTTCGCGTTCTTCGTGGCATGGGAACTGACGGACGAGCATCCGGTGGTGGAACTGCGCCTGTTTGCCCGCCGCAATTTCCTGTTCGCGACCATTGCGATTGCGGTCGCGTACGGCCTTTTCTTCGGTAACCTGGTGCTGCTGCCGCTCTGGTTGCAGCAGTGGATGGGGTATACCGCCACGCTGGCGGGCTGGGCGCTGGCGCCGATCGGTGTACTCGCCATGGTGTTGACGCCGGTGGTTGGCCGCTACATCAACCGAGTGGATCTGCGTCCGGTGGTCACTGCTTCGTTCCTGATCTTCGCATTCTCGATGTACCTGCGCTCCTTCTTCACGACCGACGCCGATCTGGTGACGATCATGATTCCCACCCTGATCCAGGGCGTGGCGATGGCCTGCTTCTTCATTCCGCTGATGGCCATCGCGCTGTCGGGACTGACACCCGAGCGCATCGCGAGCGCGTCCGGGTTGACCAACTTCGCGCGCATCTGTGCCGGTTCATTCGGCACCTCCATTGCGACCACGATGTGGGACCATCGCGCATCGCTCCACCATTCGCAGCTGGTCGAGCATCTGGAACACGGCAGCCTGGCGACCAGTCACTTCCTCGACAGCACCGCCCGTGTCGGGCTGACGCCGGAGCAATCGCTCGTGCTGCTGAATCATGGCGTCGACACGCAGGCATTCACACTCGCGGCCGCCGACATCTTCTATCTCTCGGCACTGCTGTTCGTCACGCTCATCGGTATCGCATGGATGACGCGCCCGCCTCGCGGTGGGCTGGCCGCCGGAGCCGAGGGCGGGGCGCACTGACGCGCAACGGGCCGCGGGCTACGCGCTGCGCGCAACGGGCAAGAGGCGCGGTGATTCATCCGTCTCCTCGCGGGTCGAGCGCCGCCTTCGGCGGTCCCCTCGTCGCGGCGGCGCCCGGTGCATCGGGACATCAGAATCGGAGACTACGGTGGTCACCGGGCGCAGCTCGCCGCTCCTCGGCGCTCTCCACGCTCGTCGACGGATGAATCACCGCGCCTCTTGCCCGCGGCCCGTAGCCCGCGGCCCGCCGCCCGTTGCCCGCAGCGTCAGCTGCGCGCGCGCACCCGCACGGTCCGGATGGCATTGTCCTGGATCTGCAGCACTTCGATCACATGGCCCCCTAGCTCGAGCGCAGTGCCGGCATCGGGGATCGTTTCGAGTCGCTCGAGCAGAAGGCCGTTCAGTGTCTTCGGCCCGCCCGTTGGCAGCTGCCACGCGAGCGCGCGATTCAGCGCGCGGATGGTCGCCCCCGCGTTGACGATATAGACGCCGGGCGATTCGGGGCGCACGTCCTTGTGAACTATGGTGGCCGTGTCATTCGTGAACTCGCCGACGATCTCCTCGAGGATGTCTTCGAGCGTGACGAGGCCCTCGATGTCCCCATATTCGTCGACGACGAAGCCGATGCGGCGGCGGGTGCGCTGGAACTGCGCCAGCTGCACCGTGAGTGGCGTGCCCTCGGGCACGAAATAAGGTTCGCGCCCCGCGGCCAGCTCCTCGAATTTCTCGCGGTCGAGCGTGCCACGCGCAAGCTCCTGCGCGACGCGCTTCATGTGCAACAGGCCCACGAGCTCGTCGAGCTCGCCGCGGTAAACCGGCAACCGCGTGTGCGGTGTCTGGCGGATCTGTTCGAGAATGTCGTCCCAGTCATCCTCGAGGTCGATGCCGGCGATGTCCTGGCGCGGCACCATGATGTCATTTACCGTCACGCGCTCGAGATCGAGGATCGACAGCAGCATCTGGCGGTGGCGTTGCGGGATGACGGTGCCGGTTTCCGCCACCACCGTGCGCAACTCGTCCGCGGACAGCGTGTGCCCGCCACGGCTCGATCTCGCGACACCGAAGAGGCGCAGAAAACCATAGGCCAGCTGATTGGCGAGCCACAGCGCGGGCCGCGCAATCGCGACGAGTGCGCGATAGATGTAGGTGCTCGAGAGGGCCACCGTTTCGGCGTGCAGCGCCGCGTAGATCTTCGGCGCCAGTTCGCAGAACACGATCATCACCACGGTGAGCGCAGCGCCAGCGACCGGCAAGGCGAGTTCGTAGCCCGAGCGTTGCGCCAGGATCGTCGCGATCTGGGATGCGAAGACACTCGCTGCGGCGAGGATCACGAGGTTGACGCCGAGCCAGTCGTCGGGTTTTCCGAGCAGCGCATCGAGCGCGCGCGCCGTCCGCTGTCCGGCCGTCGCGCGGTGCTTCACGCGATAGCGGTTGACCGAGAGCATCGCGACCTCCGTGCCGGAGGAGAATGCGATCACGCAGAGCAGGGCGATGAGCGCAATGACGAGCAGGGGCGTGGATGCGGTGTCCATGCCGGCTAGGATAGGGCGCTTCGGCCGCTCGAGCACGCCGCGGGGCCGGTCCCGTAGAATGCCGCCATGTTCGACAATCTGACTGCGCGCCTCTCCCGCACCGTGGACACGCTCCGGGGGCGCGGACGCATCACCGACGACAACATCTCCGAGACGCTGCGCGAAGTGCGCATGGCCCTGCTTGAGGCGGATGTCGCGCTGCCCGTCCTCAAGCGGTTCATCGAGGCCGTGCGAACCCGCGCGCTCGGCAGCGAGGTGCAGCACAGCCTCTCGCCGGGACAGGTCTTTGTCGGCATCCTGCACAAGGAACTCGTCGACCTGATGGGCGGGGCGGCGGCAGGGTTTGAACTGCGTGCCCAGCCGCCGTACGTGGTGCTGCTCGCCGGCCTGCAAGGGGCCGGCAAGACGACCACGGCCGCGAAGCTGGCGCGCTGGCTGATCGAGTCGAAGAAGAAGCGTGTGCTCCTCGTATCGACCGACGTGCGCCGCCCCGCGGCGATCCTGCAGCTCGAGCGGCTCGCTGCGCAGGTGGGCGCTGAATACTTCCGCGCGGATGCCGCAGCGTCACCGGCGCGGATCGGGGAGGAGGCGCTCGCGCAGGCCAGGCGTGGCCTGTTCGATGTATTGATCGTCGACACGGCCGGGCGCCTGCACGTCGATCAGGAGCTGATGGACGAAGCGCGCGAAATCGACCGCGTGACCGGGTCGCACGAGCGCCTGTTCGTGGTGGACGCGATGGCCGGTCAGGACGCGGTGAACGCTGCACGCGCTTTTGGCGCGACGCTCGACCTGACGGGCGTGATCCTGACCAAGGCCGACGGCGATGCACGTGGTGGCGTCGCACTCTCCGTGCGGGAGATCACCGGCAAGCCGATCGTGTTCCTCGGTACGGGCGAGAAGGCCGAGGCGCTCGAGCCTTTCGACCCCGAGCGGATGGCCACCCGAATTCTCGGCATGGGCGATGTCGTGGCGCTCGTGGAGCAGGTGCAAAAGCAGGCCGACGTCGATGAGGCGCAGCGGCTGGCAAAGAAATTCGCCAAAGGAAAGGGTTTCGATTTCAATGACCTGCGAGGGCAACTGGAACAGTTGCTCAAGATGGGTGGCCTGGCGGCGGTCATGGACAAGCTACCCCAGCAGGTGACACGGGGGGCGGGCGCCAAGGTCCCCGGCGACAAGGACATCCGTCGCCAGATTGCGATCATCAATTCGATGACCCGGCGGGAGCGACGGCAGCCGGCCGTCATCGATGGCTCCAGGCGGCGGCGGATCGCGGGCGGCGCCGGGGTCCAGGTGCAGGACGTCAACCGGCTTCTGAAGCAGTTCCAGGACATGCAGCGCATGATGAAGAGCATGAAGGGCGGGCGACTTGCGCGCATGCTCGGCAGCCTCAAAGGGGGACGGCCACCGGGCTTCCTATAAACCGCTGATTTGCGTAGAATCCGCGCTCTTTTTTGGCCGCCCCCAGGGGCGGCGGGCAAACGGAAACTATGGTCACGATTCGACTCACGCGGCGCGGTGCGAAAAACTCGCCTTTCTATCACGTGGTGGTTACGGACAGCCGCAAGCGCCAGGGCGGCAAGAGCCTCGAGCAGGTCGGGTTCTTCAACCCGGTTGCGCGCAAGGGCGACACCAAACTGAGGCTCGATCTGCCGCGCATCGACCATTGGGTCGGCAAGGGCGCCAAAGCGTCAGTGCGCGTGGCGACGCTCGTGGCGGACTACCGCAAGCAAGCGGCGGCCTGACGGATACGACGCACTGGGTCGAGATCGGGCGCATCGGTGCGCCTTGGGGCGTGCGCGGTTTCAGCCACGTCGATTCGTTCACCGACCCGCCCGAGCTGCTTCTCGAGTTTCGGGCGTGGCAGCTGTGCCCGGTGCGGGGCGCGCGCAGCGCGCACGAGGTGGTCGAAATGCGGGCGCAGGGCGCGCGTTTCGTCGCGCGACTCGCGGGGATCGAATCGCGCGAGGGCGCGGCAAAGCTGACGGGCGCCAGGATCGAAGTGGAGCGCGCTGCGCTGCCCGATCCGGGTGAGCGGCAGTACTACCAGGTCGATCTGGTCGGTCTCGCCGTACGCAACGTCGAAGGTGTCGAGTTCGGGCGAGTCGATCATTTCATCGACGCGCCCGCGAACGCGGTGATGGTGGTGGTCGGAGAGCGCGAACGCTGGGTGCCGGTGACAAAGCAGCACCTCGTGAAAGTGGATCGCGACGCGGGCACGATCGTCGTCGACTGGCCCGCGGATTTCTGATCGGCGGGTGAGGCGGTGCAGATAGAGGTCGTCACGCTCTTTCCGGACATGATCCGGCAGGCGCTCGGCTTCGGAGTGCTGGGTCGCGCGATCGAGCGCGGACTGGTGCGGGTCGGGACCGAGGATCCTCGCGCGCATACGCGCGATGCGCATCGGACGGTGGACGACCGGCCATATGGCGGCGGGCCTGGCATGGTGCTGAAGCCCGAGCCGATGGCAGCGGCGATCGATGCCGCGGCGGCGCGGGCGCCGCGCGGCGCACCGAGGGTGTACCTCTCGGCGCAGGGCGAGCGGCTCGATCAGGCGCTCGTCGCGGAATTGGCGGCCTTCGATGGGCTCGTGCTGATCGCGGGCCGGTACGAAGGACTCGACGAACGCGTGATTGCGACGCGGGTTGATCGAGAGGTGTCGCTGGGCGACTTCGTGCTGTCGGGCGGCGAAGTGCCGGCGCTGGCGGTGATCGACGCGGTGGCGCGTCTCCTGCCGGGCGTGCTCGGGGACGAGCGCTCGAGTGTCGAGGAGTCGTTCACGGACGGCCTCCTCGACTGGCCGCACTACACGCGGCCGGTGCAGTTCGAAGGGCACGAGGTGCCCGCGGTGTTGCAAGGTGGTCACCACGCCGACATCCGGCGCTGGCGGCTCAAGCAGGCGGTGGCGCGCACGTGGCGACGCCGGCCGGATTTGATAGCGGGGGGCGGGCTCAGCCGCGAGGCGGGTGCGCTCCTCAACGAGTTTCTCGAGGAAGAACGTCATGGCCAACATCATTCAGCAGATTGAACAGAGCCGCATCACCCGCAAGGTGCCGGCCTTCCGCCCCGGCGACACCGTCGTCGTGCAGGTAAAAGTGAAAGAAGGCGACCGCGAGCGCGTGCAGGCCTACGAAGGCGTCGTGATCGCCCGCAGCAACCGCGGCTTCAACTCGTCTTTCACCGTGCGCAAGATCAGCCACGGCGAGGGTGTGGAGCGCGTGTTCCAGACCCACAGCCCCGCGATCAGCGACATCCAGGTGAAGCGTCGCGGCAATGTCCGTCGCGCCAAGCTCTATTACCTGCGCGACCTGTCGGGCAAGGCGGCGAGGATCGAAGAGAAGATCTGAGGGCGACGCGCAGACGCGCAGACGCGCTGCGGGCTACGCGCTATGGGCTGCGGGCCAGAGGCGCGGCGCCGTCCGTCGCCTCCCGGGGTCGAGCGCACCGCATGTGGCAGTGTGCCCTCTGGGCGGCGGCGCTTTGCGCTGAGGGAGCCTGCGAGGGCGGCGCTCGACCCGCGTGGGGACGGTGGAGTCACCGCGCCCTCTGGCCCGTCGCCCGCAGCCCGCAGCCCGTGTCGCTGGTAAACTCCACACATGCGTTCCCATTCCCGCCTCGGCGTTGCGGTCGGCACGGCCGCGGCGCTCTTCCTCTCCGCCGCCTGTGCGGCGCCGGCTGTCGAAGGCCTGTCGCTTCCCAAAGGGTTTCACATCGAGCCCTGGGTCGCGGACATCCCCGATGCGCGCTCGATGGCGCGTGCCGAGGGTGGCACCGTCTTCGTCGGCACCCAGCGCAACGGGCTGGTGTACGCGGTGCGGACAAAGGCTGATGGCTCACGCGAAGTGCTCACGATCGCGCGCGGCCTCGAGATGCCCAATGGCGTCGCCGTGCGCAAGGGCAGCCTGTACGTTGCCGAGATGGCGAAGATCTGGCGGTACGACGACATCGAAGCCCATCTCGATTCGCCGCCGAAGCCGGTGCTCGTTGCGGAACTGCCATCCGAGCGCCATCACGGTTGGCGCTATCTCGCGTTCGGACCCGACGACAAGCTGTATGTCGGCATCGGCGCCCCCTGCAACGTGTGCGATCGCGACAAGGAGGGGTTTGCGACGATCGTGCGGATGAATCCCGACGGCAGCGGCCGGGAAGTCGTCGCGCGCGGCGTGCGCAACACCGTCGGCTTCACCTGGCACCCGATTACGCACGAACTCTGGTTCACGGACAATGGCCGCGACATGCTGGGCGACAACGCGCCACCCTGCGAATTGAACCGGCTGAGCCGCGTCGGCGAGCACTTCGGTTTTCCGTTCTGTCACGCGGGTACGATCGCCGACCCTGATTTCGGCAAGCTCGGTCGCTGCGGGGACACGACGCCGCCGGTGCAGGCGCTCGGCCCGCACGTGGCGCCTCTCGGGGTGCGCTTTTACACCGGCGAGCAGTTCCCCGCCGGGTATCGCGACCAGGTTTTCATCGCCGAACACGGTTCCTGGAATCGCAGTGAACGCATCGGCTACCGGATCACGCTCGTGAAGCTCGACGGCAATCGCGCCGTGAGCTACACGCCATTCGTTTCGGGGTGGCTCAAACCTGACGGCACCGTTACAGGCCGGCCGGTCGACCTGCTGCAACTGCCGGACGGTTCCATGCTCGTGTCGGACGACAAGGCGGGCGCGATCTATCGCATCTCGTATTCCGCTTCCTGAGGAGAGTCGCATCGTGCGGGTATTTTTCGGCGCCCTGTGGCGCGGCCTCGATGGCCTGCGCAAGTTCCTGCATCTCGTGCTGCTGCTGCTCATCTTCGGGATCATCGTCGGTGCGCTGCGCAGCACGATCCCTGTGCTGCCGGACAAGGCGGCGCTCGTGGTGCGACCGGAAGGTGAGATCGTCGAGCAGCTGACCGGCGACCCCTTCGAACGCGCGCTCGAGAAAGTCCAGGGGACTCTGCGCAGCGAAACGCTCCTCTGGGACCTTACCGATGCGATCGACGCGGCGCGTGACGACGATCGTGTCCAGGCGCTCGTCCTCGATCTCGATCGCTTCACGGGGGCGGGCCAGCCGGCGATGCAGGAGCTCACTGGCGCCATCGACCGGTTCCGCGCTTCCGGCAAGAAGGTTGTCGCGCAGGGCTCGGTGTTCCTGCAGGCGCCGTACTACATCGCCGCGCACGCCGACGAGGTGTGGCTCGATCCGCTCGGTTTCGTGCTGATCGACGGTTACGACCGCTACGTCATGTACTACAAGGACGCGCTCGAGAAGCTGGGTATCGACATGAACGTGTTCCGCGTCGGCGCCTACAAGAGTGCGGTCGAACCCTTCACGCGTACCGACATGTCGCCGCAGGATCGCGAGGAATCGCTCGCCTATCTCGGTGCGATGTGGACTGGCTATCAGGATGAAGTCACCAAGGCACGCAAGCTCGCGCCCGGGGCGATCGCGAAATATGTGGACAGTCTCGCTGCGGGCATGACCGCGCAGAAGGGCGACGGCGCGAAGCTCGCGCTCGAGGCCGGTCTCGTCACCGGCATCCGCACATCGCTCGAGGTGGAGCGCGAGCTCGTGGAGCTCGTTGGCGAGAACCGCGACCAGGACAGCTACAGTCAGGTCGGGGTCGATGACTATCTGCGCGTCGTGCATGCGGAAGCGAAGCTGCGCGGTGACGGCAAGCCGGTGGTGGGTGTCGTGGTGGCGGCGGGCGAGATTCTCGACGGCGATCAGCCGGCCGGCACCGTCGGTGGCGAGTCGACGGCGCGGCTCATCCGCGAAGCGCGGCTGGACGATGACGTGAAAGCCCTCGTGCTGCGTATCGACAGCCCCGGCGGCAGCATGTTCGCTGCCGAGCAGATTCACCGCGAGATCGAGGCGATCAAGGCGGAAGGCAAGCCCGTGGTCGTCTCCATGGGCGATCTTGCCGCGTCAGGCGGCTACTATATTGCGGCGCCCGCCGACGAGATCTGGGCCCGCCCGACGACCATCACCGGTTCGATCGGCATCTTCGCGACGATTCCGACCGTGAACCGCACGCTCGACAAGATCGGCGTCGGTGTGGACGGGGTGGGTACGACTGCGTGGTCGGGCCAGTTGCGACTCGACCGGCCGATTGGCAAGGAAGCAGGGCAGTTCCTGCAGGCGACAGTCGAGCACGGCTACGAGATTTTTCTGACACGCGTCGCGGAAGGGCGCGACAAGACGCGTGACGAAATCGACGCGATTGCCCAGGGGCGCGTGTGGGCAGGCTCAGACGCCAGGCGCCTGGGGCTCGTCGATCACCTGGGCGGCTTCGACGATGCGCGCGAGGCCGCCGCCGCGCTCGCCAAGCTCGAAGAAGGCAGCTACGACGTCGAATTCATCGAACCGAGCCTCTCCTGGGCGCAGGAGCTCGCGCTGCAGGTGAAGACGATGGTGGCGCAGGTGGTGGCAGGGCTTGGCATCCGGATGCCCGCGTCGCTCACCCGGGTCGTGAAGCAGCTCGATCCGGTTGCAGCCGAAGTCGAGCGCTGGAGCCGCCTCAAATCGGCGAACCACCTGTACGCCTACTGCTTCTGCTCAGTGCGGTAGCGCGGCGACTTCCGTGAACGCTGCCACCGCACGATCGAGCTGCGCGGTCGTGTGCGCGGCGGTCATCTGCGTGCGGATGCGCGCCTCGCCGCGTGGCACGACCGGGAACGAGAAGCCGATCACGTAGATGCCGCGCTCGAGCAGCGCATCCGCCAGGGCTCCCGCCCGGGCAGCGTCGCCGATCATTACCGGAATGATCGGGTGCACGCCGGGCTTCAGCGTGAAGCCCGCGGCTTCCATGCCGGCCCTGAAGTGCTGTGCGTTGGCGTGCAGGCGCGCGCGCAGTTCCGGCGCGCTTTCGATGAGGTCGAGCACACGCAGGCTCACTGCGGCGACGACCGGCGGGATGCTGTTCGAGAAAAGATACGGCCGCGAGCGCTGCCGCAGCCAGCTGACGACGGTCCGACGGGCGGCGACGTAGCCGCCGCTGCCGCCGCCGAGGGCCTTGCCGAGAGTACCGGTGAGGATGTCGACGCGCGAGAGGACGCCGCAGTGCTCGTGCGTGCCGCGGCCGCCCGCTCCCATGAAGCCCGTGGCGTGTGAATCATCCACCATGACGAGTGCGCCGTAACGATCGGCGAGATCGCAGATTGCCGCGAGGTTTGCGATCGTCCCGTCCATGGAGAAGACACCGTCGGTGGCAATCAGGCGTGTGCGGGCGCCCGCGGCGTCCTTCAGGCGCTGCTCGAGTTCGTCCATGTCGCCGTTCGCGTAGCGATAGCGCGCCGCCTTGCTGAGCCGGATGCCGTCGATGATGCTCGCGTGGTTCAGCGAGTCGGAGATGACGGCATCTTCCTCGCCGAGCAGCGTCTCGAAGAGCCCGCCGTTGGCGTCGAAGCACGACGAATACAGGATGGCATCTTCGGTGCCGAGAAAGGCGGCCAGACGTTCCTCAAGCTGCCGGTGGATGGCATGGGTGCCGCAGATGAAACGCACGGAAGCCATGCCATAGCCGTAGCGGTCGATCGCAAGCCGCGCGGCTTCGAGCACCGCCGGGTGGCTCGCGAGGCCGAGATAGTTGTTCGCGCAGAGATTGACGACTTCCCGGCCGTCGCTGCGGATCACGGCAGCCTGGGGGCTCGAAAGCACGCGCTCGGCCTTGTAGAGCCCCTGCGTACGCAGATCCGCGAGGCTTGTCGCAAGACGGTCGAGAAATGTCTGGTCCATGACCCATTATACTTGGCGCGATGCGCACGACCGAACAACGCAGCAGCCGCCTCTTCATCGCGCTGACAGCCTTTTTCCTCGTGAATGCAATTCTCGCCGAGTTCGTCGGCGTGAAAATTTTCTCGCTCGAGGACACTCTCGGCATCGCGCCGGTGAACTGGCAGCTTTTCGGCGTGGGTGGCACGCTGAATTTCACGGCCGGGGTGCTGCTCTGGCCGTTCGTCTTCATCATGACGGACGTGATCAACGAGTATTACGGCGTGCGCGGCGTACGCTTCATTTCCTGGGTCGCCGTCGGTTGCATCGTCTATGCGTTTGTGGCCGCCTATGCGGTGATCGCGCTCGCGCCGGCGGGCTTCTGGGTGCAGGCCAATGCCTCGCTCGGCGTTCCCGATGTGCAGCGCGCCTTTGCACTGATCTTCGGCCAGGGCATGTGGACGATCGGTGGTTCGCTCGTTGCATTCATGATCGGTCAGTTGATCGACGTCCTCGTGTTTCACCGGATTCGCCGCTACACGGGCGAGCGCCTCGTATGGCTGCGCGCCACGGCCTCGACCGCCGTCTCGCAGCTGATCGACAGCTACATCGTGCTGTACATCGCCTTCGTGCTCGGGCCGCAGCGGTGGCCGGTCGGGCAGTTCCTTGCGGTCGGCACCGTGAATTACGGCTACAAGATGGCAGCGGCCGTCGCGCTCATTCCGCTGCTGTACCTGTCCCGCGGCCTCATCGAGCGCTATCTCGGTCGC
>CAUJHX010000016.1 GCA_963204795.1 Pseudomonadota bacterium
CGACAACGCGGCCTTGGCGACATGTTTCTCGACTGCACTCACCGTAATGCCGAACCGGGCCGCAATTTCGCGATACTTCAGGCCTTCAATGCGGTGCATGAGAAAGATCTCGCGGGTTCGCGACCCCAATCGCCCCAGAGCAACATCCACTCTCTGCAGACGTTCCTGAGCGGCCAAAACCTCATCCTGGAGCGGTCGCTGGTCCCAGACATCCACCAGATCATGGATCGACTCCGGAACCTCCGCCCGCACCCGTTCGTGTCGGCGTTCGTCGACCGCCAGATTGACAGCAACACGCACCACGAAAGCCGCCGGGTTCTCGACCGCGTGGCGCGAACGGTATTCCTCCAGGCGCAGAAAGGCAGAATGCAGGAGATCCTCGGCATCTGCCGGACGGCGGGTCGCCCGCGCCACCCGTCGGACAAGGGCACGCCATCCAGCAAGATCATGTCGCAGACCCCGATCGCTCATGACATCAACGGAGCGGATCGATCCCGTACCGGTCGAAGGTCTCGCGCAGCTGATGGATGCCGAGCGTGTCGCCGGTTTCATCTTTGAGCCCGGCAGCCGCACCCTTCAACTGGCAGACACGCTCGTAAATGATGCACAGCCGATAGGCAGCCAGCACTTGATGCCAGTCCAGGTGGTCGGCCTTGAACCCGGTCAGGTCTTCCCACTGCTGAATCGTCTCTTCCCTCGACGGCAGGCCTGCAAGAGGTTTGACGCCCAGATATTTCGACCAGAAGTCATCCATCAGCAGCCAGTGCGCGATATCCAGTTGCGGACCGGCCAGCGTGACCGTCTCCCAGTCAATGGCGGCCACGCACTGCCAGTCCCGGAAGATCATGTTCCCGACGCGGGCATCACCCCAGGAAAGGCCGGTCTTCAGCCCTTTCGGCAGCTTCCTCCAGAGCCAGTCATTGGTCGCCTCCAGCAAGGCATGGGGCTCCTCCCCGTAGACCCAGGCGAGCGAATCGGACCAGTGACGCAGATTCTCCTCCGGTCCGCTCTCATCCCGCCTGCGCTCGACAATCTGCGGCAGGCTCCCGACATCGACCCGCGCGACCCTGACCATTGTCTGCAGCGCGCTGTCCCACAGCCGACGGCGTTGGTCCAAGGACGCATCGAAGAGAAAACCCGCCGCGTGAAATGGCGGATAATCCGGCGGAACATCGCCTGCGACCTTGTCCATCACGAAGAATGGCGCACCCAGGATCGCGGCATCGGGCTCAAGGAAATGGACCTGTGGCACCGGCACGTCTGTGTGCCCGGCCAGGTGCTTCATGAGATGGAACTGGGCTTCGAAGTTGTCCCGCAAGAACAGCCTGTAGGACACGGGTTTGAGCCGCACGGCGAAGTCGCGCGCCACGGGCTCGCGCTCCCGCCATTGCACCGTCGCAAACAGGGTCGTGCTCGATCCGCCATTGGTCGTCGGACTGCACACCGAAGTCACTCGCACATCGCGCGCCGGTGCGAGCTTCGCCGCAAACCAGTCCGTGAGCGGCGCGGCCAACTCAGCGATCCGCTCGCCCGGCGCGACGAGAAAATCCATCTTGCCCGTGGCTTCAGGCAAATCGGCTTTCGACATCCGCGATGGCCTCCTCCAGGATCCGCAGCGCTTTCAAGGCAACCTCCGCGGAGGTGACCATCATGGGTGACACGCGCAACGCCGGACCGACGGGAGAAGTCGCGATGCCGCGCTCCATTGCGGCCTGGTAAACCGCATGGCCGATTTCGGACGAGGGCGCCTGTGTCTTCGGGTCGACGAACTCGTAGCCCAGCTGCAGCCCCCTGCCCTGCGCGATGCCGACGATGGCGTGCCGTTCAGCGACCTCCTTCATGTAGGTGAGGCATTTCTCGCCCGTGACGCGAGCATGCTCGGTAAGGTTGTCGCGCAGCAGGATCTGCACCGAGGCCAGCGCCGCCGCGCAAGCCAGCGGCTGCCCGCCATACGTGCTGCCCTGCCGCTCCCCTTGCCGCTCCGACGCCAGGATGTCCCGATACTCCTCACGGATCGCCACCGCGGTCACCGGATAGCCGTTTCCGAGATACTTGGCGAAATAGATCACGTCCGGGATCACGCCTTCATGATCGCCACCCCACATCCGGCCGGTGCGACCGAGGCCCGTCGCGTGCTCGTCGAAGATCAGGAGCGCACCGGTCCGATCGGCGATATCACGCAACTTGCGCAGATAGCCGTCGGGAAATACCCGCGCACCACTGGCATTGGTGATCGGCTCCGCGACGATGCCAGCCAGGGCACCGTGGCTGTTCATGCGAATCGCACGCTCCGCGAAGTCGAGGCAGTGAAGGCCACAAGTCGACGGTTCCATCGCGAACTCACAGCGATGACAGTATCCATTGGGGACACTGAAGAAGCCGCTGGGGCGCGGGCCCGTCATCCGGGAACCGACGGAGGTGCCAATCGCGCCCGTCGTGCGCCCGTGATAATCCCCATAAAACGAGACAAACTCATGCCCGCCGGTGACCGCGCGGGCAACGCGCATCGCACCTTCGGCCGCTTCCGTGCCGCTGCTGTAAAAGGTGATGAGATTCAGATTGCCGGGCGTGATGCGGGCGAGCGTCTCCTGCAGTTGCGCGCGAATCTCGCAGGGCTGGTTGCGTACGTGGCTGAGCCTGCTCATCTGGCGATGCACCGCCTCGATGATCTCGGGGTTTGCGTGGCCGAGGGCCGCGCCCATGTGGCCGTGCGTCAAGTCGATGTAGAGATTGTCGTCGGCATCGGTGAGCGTCACTCCCTGCCCTGATTCAAACGCGACCGGCACCTGATCGACCCAGGGGTAGGAGCCGAATTCGCCCCGCAGGCACCGCTCGCGCAAAGCGAGCGAGCGTGGGCCGGGAACGCGGCCCTGCAGTCGCGGCGCGTGCCCGGCGAATGAGCTCGCCCATTCAACGGAACGCGGCAGCTTTCCCGGTTTCAAATGAGCTCCTCCCGCAGATAGCGCGACGCTCTCCAGAACAGCAGGCAGGAGAACCCTCCGAGCACGCCCACCACCAGCAAGGAGTAGCGGATGCCAGCCGTCCCATACGCATCGCCGAACACATGGTCGTTGAGAAGACCGACCAGCAGCGGCCCCAGGCCGAGCCCGACCATGTTCGATATGAAGAACAGGATCGCCGCAGCCGTGGCCCGCATCCGCAACTCCACGAGACCCTGCACCAGGGCAAACATGGGCCCCACGTACATCGCGGTCAGTGTGTAGTAAGGGACGAAGCACGCCAGTGCCTGCCATGGAAGGGGCAGCAACGTGAAGCCGATGACGAAAGGCACCGCGATCAGGAGCTGCAGCGTCGGCAGCCGCATGTACCAGCGTACGTCGCGTCTCGCCATGTGATCGGCGAGGCGGCCACCGACAATGGCGCCGACTGTCCCGCCGATTCCGATGACCCAGCCCAGGCCGGTACCGATATCGCTCCAGGACATTCCGTACACCCGCGCCAGGAAGGCCGGCCCCCACGTGATGACGGCGTAGCCCGACAGCGACTGCAGGGCGGTGCCGAACACGATCAGCACATAGGCACGACGCGTGATCAGGAAGCGCACGACCTCGGCGAGCGGCACCTGCGCCACCGTCACGGCGCGCCCTTCCGCATGCCCGCGCGGCAGCTCCCGTACCGTGAGCGCCACCAGGATGGCGAGCGCGACGCCGGGCAGGCCCGCCACATAGAACGCCGTCCGCCAGTCGTATCGGGTCAGCAGCCAGCCGCCCGCGAGGAAAGCAATGGCCGCGCCGACAAAGACACCGCAGGCGTACACGGACAGCGCCGTCGCGCGCCGCTTCGGTGGAAAATAGTCTGCCAGCAGCGAATGCGCCGACGGGTTGCAGCCCGCCTCGCCGATGCCGACGAGCACCCGGGTCACCGCAAGTTGCGCGAAATTCCGGACCAGGCCGCCGGCTGCCGTCATCAGACTCCACGCCGCGAGCGAAACGACGATGATCTGCTTGCGCGAAGCACGATCCGCGAGACGCGCGATGGGAATGCCCGCGAGCGTGTAGAAGAAGACAAACGCCAGGCCTGTCAGCAGGCCCATCGCCGTGTCGGAGACGCCGAACTCCTGCTTGATGGGCTCCATCAGCATCGCCATGATCTGGCGGTCGATGAAGCTCACCACGTAGACGAGTGTCAGCAGCACCAGCACGTAGCGGGCATAGCCCCGCGACACGGTCTCGTCGTTCAAGTGGCGATCAGCCAGCGCACGGATAGTCTGTGTAGCCCACCGGCCCCGGTGTGTAAAGCGTCTTCGGGTTCAGGCCGGCGAGCGGCAAACCCTCGCGCAGACGGCGCACGAGGTCAGGGTTGCCGATGTAATGCCGCGCGAATGACACCGCGGCACCGTGGCCCTCGGCGAGGGCCAGCGCAGCCGAGGCGCCGTCGAAGCCATCATTGAGAATGAGCGGCCCTGCGAAGTGCCCACGCGCAAAGGCGAAGGCGTCGAAGTCCCGCCGAGGCGAGCGAATCACGTGCAGGTAGGCCAGCTGCAAGTGGGCGGTGCTGGATAGCAGCGCGGCGTACGTCGCCGCCGGGTCCGGATCGAGCACGTCGTTGAACGGGTTGCCCGGACAGATGCGCATGCTGACGCGCCCGCGGGCCACAGCCGTCATCGCCTCCAGGGCCTCGATGGTGAAGCGCACCCGGTGTTGCACCGGGCCCCCGTAGGCGTCCGTGCGCAGGTTGCTGTTCGTTGCCATGAACTGCATCGGCAGGTAACCGCTCGTGCAGTGCAGTTCGACGCCATCGAAGCCTGCCTCGAGTGCGTTGCGGGTGGCGGTCGCATATTCCTCGATGACACCGGGAATCTCCACGAGCGAAAGCGCCCGCGGCACATCGAAATCCTGCATGCCCGCGGCATCGGTGAAGATCCTGCCGGCCGCCTGCACCGCAGAGGGTGCGACCGTCTCTGCATCGGCGGCCTTGTTGAATCGGGAGGCTGCTCGTCCGCAGTGCATGAGCTGGGCGACAATGCGCCCGCCCGCTTCGTGTACCGCGTCGGTCACCTGGCGCCAGACTGCTAGCTGCCGGGCAGTGTAGATGCCCGGCGTGCGGCAGTAACCAATGCCATGGCGCGATGGCCCGATACCCTCGGATACGATGAGCCCGGCGCTCGCACGCTGCCGGTAATACTCGATCATGATCGGAGTGGGCACGGCCTCTGCATCAGCACGCGAGCGCGTCATCGGTGCCATGACCACGCGATTGGCAAGCGCAATATCCCCGAGTTGCAGGGACTCGAATAACCCGGTCATTTCAGCGCACCTTGATCTTCGGATTCGGCGCCCCGCGTCGCAGGGTCGCAAGGAATTGCTCGAGTGGCGCCGGTGGCGCGACTTGCGGGAGCTTGTCCTTGTCGGGCGCAGCCGCCCAGAATTCCTTCCATGATGGAAAGAGGTCGTGATACGCGCCGTCATAGGGTGGCTGCCCCGGCCATCGCATCTTCATCTCCCCGATCGGAGGCTTGTTGAGGTCGGTGGCATACCAGTAGCACGGGAGCCTGCGGCGGAAGTACCAGCGGCCCTCGATACGTTCGTAATCGTCCCAGTAGATCATCTGCATGATGACCCACTCGCCCCCGCACTCGTGCTCGTTCTTCGAATACACCACGCCGATCGCGTGATCAGGGCCCGTGAATTCGATGATGTGCTGGCCGAGGTGATGCGACGTGCCGGTGAACTGGTTGCGCAGCGTGTCGTCGAGCCAGGCCTTCAGGTGTGCCCGGCCGACCTTCTCCCGGCTGACGCGAATGTCGGGGGCGAACAGATTCACGTGCGCATCGAGATCGCGCATGTCGAGGGACAGGGAGTATTTCGCCGCGAGCTGGCGGATCGCCTCGATGGATTCGAGGCGATCGAGACGCGCGACAAGCCGTGCCTCATCCATACGGGTCAATCGAACACGTTCGACATGATCAGGGTCGATGCCTGGCCGCCGTCCACCGACAGCGTGGCGCCGGTCACGTAAGACGCTTCATCCGAAGCCAGGAAGAGAATGGCGTTGGCAAGCTCCACCGGCTGTCCCACGCGGCGCATCGCGATCAGCTTTTCGGTGTTGCGGCGGGCCTTCTCGCTGCTCAGCATCTCGATCATCGGCGGGGTCTCCACCGTACCCGGGATGACGACATTGCAGCGGATATTGAGCGGGCCGCCTTCGGCCGCCACCGCGCGCGAGAAATTGATGATGGCAGCCTTCGCGGCGCTGTAGCCGGCCATGTACGCGGCACCGAACAGGCCGCAGATCGACGAGACATTCACGATGCTGCCGCCCTTGCCCTGCTTGCGCATGAGCTTCATCGCGGTCCGCGTGCCCCAGAATGTGCCGTCGACGGAGGTTGCAAAGTTCGAATGCCAGTCGGCGGTCGAGGTGCTCTCGATCTGCCCCACCGAATAAGCCATCGCGTTGTTCACGAGGATGTCGAGATGACCGTGACGCTTCGCCGCATCGTTGATCGCGCCGACGTACTGGTCCTCATTGCTGACATCGACCTGCACGCCATCCGCCTTGCCGCCTTTGGCGCGGATGGCCGCCACGACGCCGTCGAGCAGCTCCTTGCGTCGCCCGCAGATGACCACGACAGCCTTTTCCTCGGCGAAACGATGCGCCGTCGCCTCCCCGATCCCCGAGCCGCCTCCCGTGATGAAAGCGACCTTTCCCTGCAAACGACCTGTCATATCGGGATTCCTATTTGAAGTAAGAGCCGCCGTTGGCGACGATGTCGGCCCCGGTGATCATGGCCGCCTCGTCCGAGACGAGGAACGCCACCACCGAGGCGATGTCGTCCGGCTCGGCAATGCGCCCGAGCGGGATCGCCGCAATCATCTGGTTCTTCCATTCCTGCGAAACGTTCTTGAGGATCGGCGTCTCCACCGCGCCGGGCATCACGTTGTTGATGCGGATGCCGCGTGGCCCGAGCTCTCGCGCCATGCTGCGCACCATGCCGATCAGTGCTGCCTTCGACGCCGCATAGTGGGGCGCGCCCTCACCCGACATCGCAGACGTGCTGGAAGTATTGACGATCGCACCCCTGATGCCGTGCTTGATCATCAGGCGCAGCGCCTCGCGCGTGCAATAGAAGGTGCCGTGCAGATTGACGTTGAGCACGCCATGCCAGCCCTCGTCTTCCATGTCGATCGTGATGTCGGGGAACACCGTCGGCGTCTCGCCACGCGCCATTTGCTGGCCGCGCTCGGCCATCCGGGCCATGAGATTGGCGAATCCATCACCCTTCGCGGTGCCGATGCCGGCATTGTTGACCAGCGCGTCGAGTCGGCCGTACCGCTCATCCACCGCAGCGAAGAGGCGCTTGACCGCGCCGCTGTCGGCAATGTTGCAGACTTGCGCGAAGCCGGCGGCATCTCCGCCCGCCTGTTCGATCGTTTCGCGTGCGCTGGCCTCTTTCACGTCGACGGCGACGACCCGGGCGCCCTCGCGAATGAGTCGCTGCGCGATGGCCCGCCCCATGCCCTGCCCGGCCCCGGTGACAACCGCCACCTTGTTCGCAAATCTCGTCATTCGTCAGCCCTCCTGCTCGTGGTCGGACAAGACAGCCCGGAGTCTGACAGGACTGCGGGGGAATGGCCTAGTCCGCACGGATGAGAAGCGGGAGCCGCCTCATTTTGCTATATAGGGGCGAATCCCAAGGAGATCATGGCATGCAGTCTGATTCGCGTCCGGTCATTGCGGTCCTCGGTGGCTCCGGCAAGGAAGGGAGCGGTCTTGCGTTCCGCTGGGCCCATGCCGGTTACCCGGTCATCATCGGCAGCCGCACCGCCGAGAAGGCCGAACAGGCCGCGAAAGAGATCAACGAGGCATTGGGGCGCCAGGCCGCCCGCGGCCTCGACAACCCGGCCGCAGCGGCGCAGGCCGCCATCGTGGTGCTGACAGTGCCATTTGCTGCGCAGCGCAAGACCGTGGAGGAAGTCCGCCAGGCCCTAACCGGCAAGGTCCTGATCGACGTCACCGTGCCCCTCGTTCCACCCAAGGTCAGCCGGGTGCAGCTGCCGGACGGCCGCTCGGCGGTCGAGGCGATCCAGGAATTGCTCGGCCCGGAGGTGAAGGTGGTCTCGGCCTTCCAGAACATCTCGGCGCACCACCTCAAGGATCTCGACTACGTCATCGAATGCGAGGTGCTGGTCTGCTGCGATGATCGTGCAACTGGCGACCTGGTAGTCGGCATGGCGAAGGAGATCGGACTGCACGCCTGGAACGCGGGTGTGCTCGCCAATTCCGTGGTGGCCGAAGCGCTCACCTCGGTGCTGATCACGCTGAACCAGCGCTACAAGGTGCCCGCGTCCGGCATCCGCATCACGGGTATCCCGACGCCCTGATAGTCTTTGGACGCCCTGATAGTCTTTATGGACGTAGTGGCTCCGGGCACCGTTGCCGATACTCGGGCCCATCCCGCTCCCGCTTGAGCCCTCCAACGCAGGATTCGACTCATGAGCAAGAAAGACTTCTTCGTCGCGATGACCGAGTTTCATTTCATGAACCTCCAGACGATGAGTGAAATCGGTTATTACCCCGGCATGCAGCATTTCCACTCGAGCGTGAGTGGCGTGCTGCGCGCATGGTCCGGGCGCAGCATGGACGACCCATGGCCTTCGCCGGTCGCGAGCGAGCTCGCGCCTTACATGGACAAGGCCAATGTCGACGTCGCGTTCTGTCTGCGCGAACCGATGATGGACATCACGGGCGGAGTCGTCTCTTTCTCGACCAACGGCTTCATGATGCAGCAGATCGAGCCGTACCCGAACCGGATGTACCTCGAAGCGAATGTCGGCCCGGTCATCCGCCGCGGCATCAAGCACGCGAACTGGGAACTCGAGTACCTGGTGAAGGAAAAGGGCGCGAAGCTGTGCAAGGTCTATCAACCCGAGGACGACGGCCCGATCAACGACCGACGCCTGTGGCCTTTCTATGAAAAGGCCCAGGAGCTCGGCATTCCGCTCACCCTGCATACCGGTGTGAGCTATGTGTGCCCGCAGCCGAACAGCCACTGCCACCCGCAACAGCTCGACGATGTGGCGCTCGCCTTTCCCGAACTGAAAATGATCGCCTACCATGCTGGCTGGCCGTACACCGAGGAGCTCATCGGCCTCTGCGGCAAGCACAAGAATCTCTACATGAGCCTGTCGGGCATCTTCGGCTGGTACCAGCGCTCGCCCTATCGCGGCTACCACGCGATCGGCACGGCCCTGCAGTGGGTGCCCGCGGACAAGATCGTGCTCGGCTTCGACCTGCCCTTCGACGATCTGCCGCGCGTCACCGATTACATCCGGGACCTCAGCATGCCCGAGGAGCTGCAGGAGAAGTGGGGCTATGCACAGGTGACCGATGAGGACAAGGCCAAGATCCTCGGCCTCAACCTCGCCAAGCTCACGGGCATCGAACCGACGAAGCGCGCCAAGTTCACCGCCGGCAAGCCGGCCAAGTGACCGCGCCCATGGCCGGACCCGCGCCGCTCGCTGGCCTGCGCGTCATCGAGAGCTCGATCCTCGGGCCCGCCGCGATCACGACGGCCTTCGTCGACCTCGGCGCCGATGTCATCAAGGTCGAGACGCCAGCGGGCGATTACATCCGCGAAATGACCTGGCCGATCATCCAGGGCGTCTCGCTGATGCACTACCACCTGAACCGGGGCAAGAAGAGCATCACGCTCAACCTCAAGGTGGAAGCGGCACGCGAGGTCTACCGGGAGCTCGTCAAAGGCGCCGATGTGGTCATCGAAGCTTCCAAACCGGGGGCGCTGGCGAAATACGGCCTCGGCTACGAGGACCTGCGGAAGATCAATCCGAAGATCGTGTTCTGCACCGTTTCCGGCTACGGCATGACGGGCCCGTACAAGGACATGCCGTCACACGGCATCGCGTACGACACCTGGTCGGGCGCCTGCAAGCCCGCCTATGACGAGGAAGGGTTCTGCTACATCCCGGAGCATATCGGCGTCGGCATCAGCGCCGCCCCGCTCTACGGCGGTCTTGCGGTGCTGGCGGGCGTGCTGCGCGCGCGCAGCACCGGCCAGGGCTGCTTCATGGACCTTGCGCAAAGCGATGCCGCTGCAGCCTTCGACTGGTACCGCAGCGAAAGCCATATGGCCTATGCGCGGCCCGAGGATATCGTCACCGGCAACAAGGCCGACGGCTACCAGCGGCGCCCGGTCGCCACGGCCGGCATGCGTGAAGGCGTGCGCTACCAGATCTACGAGTCTGCCGATGGGCATGTGCTGTTCATGGCGTCCGAACAGGCCTTCTGGAAGAACTTCTGCGCGGGCGTGGACCGCATGGATCTCTTCGAGAAATGGCCCGGCTCGAAATACGCCGACCACGCGCGCGGCAACCGCGAATTGCAGGCCGAGTTGCGCACCATCTTCAAGACGAAGAGCAGCCAGCAATGGCTGAAGTTCAGCGTCGAGGCCAACACCCCGATCGCGCCGGTCAATACGCCGCAGAACATCGTCGACGACCCGCAGTTCAAGGC
The DNA here is from genome assembly GCA_963204795.1 of Pseudomonadota bacterium. Taxonomy (GTDB): domain Bacteria; phylum Pseudomonadota; class Gammaproteobacteria; order Steroidobacterales; family Steroidobacteraceae; genus CADEFQ01. The sequence continues at coordinate 10,492 of CAUJHX010000016.1, forward strand.
GCGGTTCAAGATCCTGCCGCATGAGAAGCACGGTGCCGACATGCTCGGCTTTCCGGTGCAGTTCGTGGGCGAGAATCTGCCTGCGCCGGCCATCGCACCGACGGCCGGTCAGCACACCGCGCAGGTGCTGCGCGACGTGCTCGGCTACGACGAGGCCCAGCGCGCGGCGCTCAAGGAAGCCGGCGCACTGGGCTGAAGGCGTCTTGTCAAACCCCGCGCAATCCGGGACCGGGAGCAGCGAGCAGCTGCGCGGCCATTGCCTGTGCGGCGAGGTCCGCTACGAAGCCACCGGACCGGCCGGTGACATGTGGTACTGCCACTGCGGCGATTGCCGCAAGTCGAGCGGCGCCGTCGGCGTCTGGATCGAAACGCCGGGCGTACGATGGCTCTCGGGAGAAGATCGCGTCGTGCGCCGCGCGACATCGTCCACGCTCACCCGTGCCTTCTGTTCGCAATGCGGCACCGTTTTGCCGGCGCAGCGCGCGGGTGACGGCGGCGCCCTGCTGCCGGCCGGTGGGCTCGAGAATGTCGGTCACCTGCGCCCCGGCGAGCATGCCTGCGCCAGCGAGCGGTTGCCATGGTTACCCGCGTTCGATGAGACCCTGCCGGCACTGCACAAGTCTTGCGAACCGGCTTCACCGGCCCACGCTTCGCGGGAGCATGCAGCTGGGGCGCCCGTACGGGGCGGTTGTCTGTGCGGCGCTGTCGCCTGGGAAGTCGAACCGCCCCTCATGGCAATGCGCGTCTGTCACTGCTCGCGCTGTCGGCGCCGCTCGGGAAGCAATGGATTCGTCGGTGTGATGACCCGACCCGGTACGCTGCGAATGCTGCACGGCGCCGCCGAAATCACCTCCTGGCACATGCCGGGCACGCGCTTTTATTCGGTGAGCTTCTGCAAGTCGTGCGGCAGCCCGGCACCTTCGACGATTCCCAAAGGCAGCTTCGTTTCTGCCGGCTGTCTCGAAGACGATCCGGGCACGCGCACACAGTGTCACGTCTTCTACGGCTCGCGCGCGGCATGGGTGGACGCGAAGGACGGTTTGCCAAAGTTCGAAGAGTTTCCGCCGCCGGACTACGACTGGAGCCAGCCATGACGACACCCGCCGCGTACTCGCCCTCCCGTCCCTGCCCGCTCGCGAGCGTGCAGCGCTTCGACTTCGAAACCGATGTCGCCATCGTCGGTTTCGGCACCGCGGGCACCTGTGCGGCCATCGAAGCCGTGAACGCCGGCGCGAAAGTCATGCTCTTTGAAGTCAGCTCGGGCAGTGGCGGCGCGGCGGCGCTCTCGGGCGGCGAGTTGTACATCGGCGGCGGCGGCGGCACGTTGCAGCAGCGCACCGCAGGCTTCGAGGACCGTACCGAGGACTTCTACCAGTATCTCCTGATGGCCGGCGGCCCGAATGCGGACGAGGCAAAGGTGCACCTGTATGCCGACCACGCCCTCGCCCACCTCGACTGGCTGATCGCACAGGGTGTCGAGTTCAAGAACTCCTACGTCGCCGAGCGCGTGATGGAGCCGCTGACCGATGATTGCCTCGTGTGGACGGGAAGCGAAGAGGCCTGGCCTTTCGCGCAAGCCGCACGCCCCGCTCCTCGGGGCCACACGGTCCGGCAGGAAGGCTGGAGTGCGGGCAAGTACCTCATGGACACACTCGCCAGGCGCGCGAGGGAGCTGCCGATCGACGTGCGCTTCGAGGCGCGTGCGCTCGCGCTCATTGCAGACGGGAACCTACACGTCCACGGGCTCGTCGTGCGCATCGACAACGAGCCGCGCTTCGTGCGCGCGCGCAGCGGTGTGGTGCTGTGCACGGGTGGCTTCATCATGAATCGCGAGATGGTCAGGCGCCACGCGCCGACGCTGCTGCGCGCGGATCATCCCATCGGTACCGTGGACGACGGCACCGGTGTGCGCCTTGGCATGAGCGTTGGCGGCGCGGCCATCAACATGACGGAGGGCTTTGTGACCGTTCCCTGGTATCCGCCCGGCTCCCTCGTGAAGGGCATTTTCGTGAACGAGCGTGGCCAGCGCTTCATCAACGAAGACTGCTATCACGGGCGGGTTTCGCAGTTCATCCTCGATCAGCCGGGAGACCGCGTCTGGCTGCTGCAGGATCACGAGACCTATGCACCGGGCCTGCTGCACGAGACCGCGCGCGTCGGAATCGGCGCTGCGGGCGACACCTGGGCGGAAGTCGAACAGGAGTTGAAGCTTCCCGCCGGCACGCTCACCGCCACCGTCGAGGTCTACAATCGCCATGCCGCGCAGGGGGACGATCCACTGTTTCACAAGGCCAGGAAGTGGTTGAAGCCGCTCGACAAGCCGCCCTTCGTCGCGCTCGACTGTCGCGTCGATCATGCCCAGTACAGCGCCTTCACGCTCGGCGGGCTCGATACACTGCCCACCGGCGAGGTACTCACCGAGGGCCGCGAAGTGATCCCCGGGCTCTATGCTGCCGGCCGCACGGCCTGCGGATTGCCGCGCTGGGGCAAGGGCTACAGTTCGGGCATGTCGATCGCCGACTCGACTTTTTTCGGCCGCCAGGCCGGCCTCGCTGCCGCCAGTAAAGGGTGACAATCGTGCAAGACGATAAAGAATACGACGTGATCGTGGTGGGCTCGGGGGGTGGCGCGCTGCTCGCCGCCGTGCGCGCCCATGATCTGGGCCTTTCGGTGCTGGTCATCGAGAAGAGCGATCAGTATGGCGGCACGACCGCCACCTCGGGCGGCGCGATCTGGATTCCGTTGAATGGCCAGGCGCCGGACGATTTTGACTCGGCCTATACGTATCTGAAGGCGGCTGTGGGCGACACCACCACCGACGTGAAGGTGCGCGCCTATCTCGAAAGCGGCGCCGAGATGGTGCGCTACGTCAACGAGAAGACTTCACTCCGTTACAAGGTGAGCGAGGGCTACGCCGATTACTACCCCGAGTTGCCGGGTGCCGTCGACAGTGGTCGCGCGATGGAGCCCGTGCCCTTCGATGGTGCACTCCTCGGCGAGGAGTTCGCGCGGCTGCGCCCGAGCCACCCGGGCGCCACCCTCATGGGCATCGCCATCACTATTCCCGAATCAAACGCCATGGCGACGAAGACTCCAGGCTGGATCGGAATCGTGCTGAAGGTCATGACGCGTTACTGGTTCGACTTCCCGTGGCGCTTCAGGACGAAGCGCGACCGGCGCCTCTGTCTCGGCACTGCGCTGATCGGGGGCCTGCGTCACTCCCTGCTGAAGCGCAACATCCCGCTGTGGCTCGAGTGCCCGATGGAGTCGCTGGTGTTCGAGCAGGGACGGGTGCAGGGCGTCGTGGCACGCCGTAATGGCACGGCCATCACGCTGCGGGCCCGCCGGGGTGTCGTCCTGGCCGCCGGTGGCTTCGAGCGCAACCAGGCCATGCGCGAGCAGTATTTGCCGAAGCCGACGCGCGAAGAATGGGCCGCGACCCCGGCGGGGCTCAACACCGGCGACACCATCCGCGCCGCTGCCGCGGTCGGCGCGAAGCTCGAGCACATGGACATGAGCTGGGGAGTGCCCACGGTGCGCAATCCCGTCGTGCCCCAGGGATCGCAACCGGTGTTCAGCGAGCGGGGCTTCGGTGGCTCGGTGTGCGTCAATCGCGAGGGCCGCCGCTTCGCGAGCGAAGCGCTGTCCTACGACCGTTTCCAGCTTGCCATATACGCCGAGCACGCCCGCATGGGCGGGGCCATCCCGGCCTGGTGGGTCTTCGATACGAAATACCGCAAGAACTGCCCTTTCGGACCCTTCCTGCCCGCCTCGGCCATGTCGGACTCCAAAGTGCCGAAGGACTGGTGGGGAAAGACCATATTCAAGGACGCGACGCTCGAAGGCCTGGCACGCCAGATCGGCGTCGATCCGGCCGGGCTCGCCGATACCGTACGCCGCAACAACGAGTACGCGAAGACCGGCGTGGATCCGGAGTTCGGCCGCGGGGGGAGCGCCCACGAGCGCTACTGGTCGCTGCGCAGCGCGAAACCCAACCCCTGTCTGGTGGCGATCGAGACCGCGCCCTACTACGCGGTGCGCATCGAGCCCGGCGACACCGGCACCCATGGCGGCCCCGCGATCACCGCGGATGCGCAGGTGGTCGCCACCACCGGTGAGCCGATTCCCGGTTTGTATTGCATAGGTAACAACTCGGCTTCGGCACTGGGACGGGCTTATCCCGGCGCCGGCGGTACCATCGGGCCGGCCCTGACTTTCGGCTTCCGCGCGATCAACCACCTCGCAAGCAGATGAACAGCCATCATCGCGGGCGGGCCATCGCCATGCTCCTGACCGGCTTCACCACCCAGAATCTGGCCATGGGCACGACTTTCGGTGCCTATGGATTGATCGTCGCGACGCTGACGCGGGAGTTTCAGACCAGCAACTCCCTGGTCGCGCTCGGCATGGGCATGGTCGCACTGTGTGTCGGTCTGGCGGCACCTGTGGTCGGGGCGCTGCTCGATCGCTGGTCGGTCCGTTCGGTCATGCTGCTGGGTGCGCTCACGGCCGCGGTCGGCTTCATCACCGCGGCACAGGCGCAGTCGATTGCGGTGTTCCTGTTCTGCTTTGGCCTGCTTGTCGGCCTCGGCATCACATTCATCGGTCCACTACCCTCCGCGAAGCTCGCGGGCAGCTGGTTCCCACAGGCCCCCGGCAAGGCCATCGGCTTCATTGGCATCGCACTCCTGATGGCGATCGGGCCACCCCTCTACAGCCGCTGGATCGAGGCTCACGGCTGGCGCTCGTTGTTCACACTGCTCGGCGTGGTATTCCTCTTGACGCTGCCGCTCCTCTGGTTCGTCAAGGAGCCACCGGGTGGCGCGTCGAGCGGCGTGCAAGACGACGCCCGCGCGACGACGCACAGCAGTCCGGGTGGCTTTGCGACAGGACGGGTGTGGCAGATCGGCGTGCTCGGCGGACTGCTGTTCGCGGGCGGTGTGACACAAAGCACGCACATCGTGAATCATGCGTTGCGCCAGGGTATCGACTCTGGCGACGCCGCGCTGCTGATGGCGGTCCTGGGCATTGCTGCATCGGCGGGCTCGCTGCTCTGGGGCGGCGCCGCGGATCGTTTCGGACCTGCACAGGCGCTGAGAGGGCTCGCGGTAGCGCAGGCGGTCCTGTGGGCAATAGAGGCGCATCTGAGCGGATTTGCAGCACTCGCCACACTCGTTGCGATCATGGCGATCTGCAGCGGTGGCGTGCTGGCGGCGCTCTGCGCCCTGGTCATGAAGATGTACGGCCAGGAACACTTCGGCACCGCACTGGGGCGGGTGATGCTGATCGTCACGCCGTTCAACTTCATGGCTGCACCGGTGGCCGGCATGCTGTTCGACGCGACCGGCAGCTACACCCTGGCCTTCTATCTGATGAGCGCGTTGAACGGCATTGCCCTGGTGCTACTGCTTGCACCGGGAGCCAGGTTCCGGCCGGACAGGGCGAGCATATGACCACAACCAATTCGATCAATGCATCGGCATTCTCTTGCCTGCTTGCGGCTGCCGTTCTCGTCGGGGTGGCGGGTTGCAGTCGTGGCCCAGCCGCCGTCGACACCTCTGGTCCCACTGCGAGCTGGCCCGAGTACGGCGGCGACAAGGGCGGCCTGCGCTACAGCCCGCTGACGCAGATCACGCGTGAGAATGTGAACGACCTGCGCGTCGCCTGGACTTATCACAGTGGTGATTTCAGCAACGGCAGCGCGCAGGAGTCCAAGACCAGCCTGAGTGTCACGCCGATCATCGCGGACGATTTGCTCGTGCTCTGCACCGGCTTGAATCGCGTGATCGCGCTCGATCCCGGGACCGGCGCCGAGCGTTGGGCATTCGATCCGAAGGTCCGCAATCGCAAGCTCGAGGGCCCGTACACCCGCGTCTGTCGCGGCGTCGCCTACTGGAACGGCGGCGATGCGCCTGCGGGCGGCGCCTGCGCCACACGCATCTTCTCCGGGACACTCGATTCCGAACTCGTCGCGCTGGACGCAAAGACTGGCAAGCCCTGCACGGACTTCGGTCACGACGGGCGTGTCAGCCTGCGTCAGGGCATCGGTCCGGCACCCGCGTGGGAAACCTACCCAACCTCGCCACCCATCGTCGTGCGCGACGTCGTCGTAGTCGGCGCGCTCGTATCAGATCTCCTGCGTGTGGACGCGCCGAGCGGCGTCGTGCGCGGCTTCGATGTGCGTACCGGTGCACTGCGCTGGGCGTGGGATCCGGTGCCGCCCGGATCGGAGGCGCAATTTCCCAAGCCCGAGAACGGTCAATACCAACCCGGCACGCCCAACGTCTGGTCCATCCTTTCGGCTGACGAGGCGCGTGGCCTCGTGTTTCTCCCTACGGGGAATGCCGCGCCTGACCTTTTCGGCGGTCTGCGGGAGGGGCTCGATCACTATGCCAGCTCGACCGTGGCGCTCGATGTGACGACCGGGAAGGTTGCGTGGCGTTTCCAAACCGTGCACCACGATGTCTGGGACTATGACGTGGCCTCGCAGCCGGTGCTGTTCCAGCTTCCCGGCGTGGGCGGCGGTGCACCAGCCATTGCGCAGGCCACGAAGATGGGCCACCTCTTTCTGCTGAACCGCGAGACCGGCGAGCCACTCTATCCCGTCGAGGAGCGGCCTGTTCCGCAGGGTGCGGTTCCAGGCGAGACACTCTCACCCACGCAGCCCTTCCCCACTCATCCAGCTCCCCTGCACCCCACCGCACTGTCACCCGACGACGCCTTCGGCTTCACGCCCTTCGATCGCAGTGACTGTGCGGACAAGATCCGCGCTCATCGCTATGACGGCATCTTCACGCCACCTTCTTTCGAGGGATCGCTCCAGTTTCCATCGAGTGCGGGGGGCGCCAACTGGGGAAGTGTCTCGATCGATCCGGTGAGCCGGACGCTCTATGTCGACCAGACGCAGCTCGCGCAGATCGTCTGGCTGATGCCACGTGAGCAGTACAACACCGAGGCGGACCCGTCCGTGCAGTTTCCGATGGAATACTATCCGCAGAAAGGCACGCCGTACGGCGTGAAGCGCGCAGCACTGCTGTCGAAGTGGGGCGCACCGTGCAACCCGACGCCGTGGGGCACGCTCACCGCGGTGGATCTCGTCACGGGCAAAGTGCGCTGGCGCAGCACGCTCGGCACCACCCGCGATCTGGCACCGTTCCCGTTCTGGTTCAAGACCGGCACGCCGAATGCCGGTGGCTCGATCGTCACGGCGGGCGGCGTCGTATTCATCGGTGCGACCACGGACAAATACATTCGTGGCTTCGATGCGGCAACGGGCGAGGAGATATGGAAGCACCGCCTGCCGTACACGGCCAGCGCCACACCCATGACGTACCGGCTGCGCAAGGATGGCAAGCAGTTCCTGGTGATCGCCGCCGGTGGTCACGGCTGGTCCGAATCTGGGGACGCCATCGTCGCTTTCGCGCTGCCGTAGAGGGGCGTGGTGACATGAGCAGAACGGCCATGCGCGGCGGAGCAATCGAAGGGGGCGGTTTCGAACAGCGACTGCGCGCGCTCGAGGATCGCACCGCCATCCTGGATCTGGAAGCTGCCTACGCGATCAGTTGGGACACGAACCAACCGCAGCGCTGGGCAGAACTGTTCACCGAGGGCGGTATATTCGAGATGCTGGCGGCAGGCGATATGCCGCACCTGCGCTTCGCGGGGCACGAGGCGCTCGCCGGCTTCTGCCGCGAGATCAACATGCGTTGGTCCGGACTGCACTACCTGCATCCGCCACAGCTCGAAATCTCCGGCGATCAAGCGCAGGCAACGGTATTCTTCGAGTACAAGTACCTCAACCGTGAATCCCCGGCCCACACGCGCCAAGGCAGCGCCTCGGGCCACTATCGCGTCACCTACCAGCGTACCGGGGCGGGCTGGCGGATCAGCCAGCGCATCGAAACATCCGTCATGAGCCAGTCCGCCTCGTTCTATGACATCGGCGCCTGACGCGATCGGTCTCAGCGGAATTTCGGGATAATCTCCGAGTCGTACCACTCGATCCACTCGAGGCTTTGCTCGAAGGTTGCGACCTTGGGCGGCATCACCTGTACGGAGGTGGCACCAGCCTTCTTCAGGGCCTCTATCTCGCGCAGCACGGAATCGCGATCGCCCGCAATCTCGGTCTCGCCGCGATCCCGGTGGGAATAGTCTTCCACGTTGTAGGCGGTCGTGGTGACCAGGATCTCGAAGCGCGCCGCCTTCTCTTCCCATTCCGGCAGGCTCTTCATGTACTCGATGCAACCGGGGAGATCCGCCGCCGTGACCAGCCAGGGAATCCAGCCGTCGCCGTAGCGCACGGCGCGGCGCATCGCGACTTTGGTGTTGCCACCGATGTAGATCGGCGGATGCGGCTTCTGCACGGGCTTCGGCTCGAACACGATATCGTCGAAGCTGATGAACTCACCCTTGAATCGCGGTTTATCCGAGGTCCAGATTTCCTTCAGGGCCTGCAAGTACTCATCGGTGATGCGTCCGCGCTCTTCGAAGGGCACGCCCAGCGCTTCGAACTCTTTTTCGAGATGCCCGACCGCAGTGCCGAGCGTGAAGCGTCCGCCCGCGAGGAACTCCATGGTCGATATCTGCTTCGCCAGCAGCAGCGGATGCCGATAGGGCAGCGCCAGAATGTAGGTCAGCATGTGGATGCGCTGCGTCGCCCCACACAGCACCGCGGCCGCTGCAATGCCTTCCGCGTAGCGCGCGCCCATGACCGACACCATGTCTGTCGGCATGATGAGGTGCTCAGGTATCGTCAACCAGTCCCAGCTGAGCTCATCGGCCTTGCGCGCAAAGCGCATGACATTCGCACCGCGCGCCTGCGACTCCCAAGGGGCCATCGCGGCCGGGTAATTGTTGAGTCCGGGGGTGGCCAGCGCAAATCTCATGGTGCTGCCTCGCTTTGCTTGCGGTCGATGATTCTTTGTTCAACCAGATCGCGATAACGGGCATTGAACCGCCCGTAAATCCCGGTGAGCTCTGGCTTTGACTCAGGCGGCGATCGCCCGACTCCGTAGTTGCCGATAATACACTTGATCGAACTCCATCGCAGGAGGCACCGACACCGTCCGGCCCTGACGGCACTGTACCGCGTACGGTACAACGCTGTGCGGGGTGCAAGCATCGATGCCGGAGAAGAAGCGAAAGATCCTTCCCACCCTCTTCTACCGGACTGCAGCAAGCTCGGAGCCGGTGTGCGTCTGGCTGAAATCCCTGCCGCTCGAAGACGGGAGGATCGTTGGTGAGGATATCGCTACTGTCGAGTTCGGTTGGCCCGTCGGCATGCCCTACTGCCGTTCCATCGCCTCTCGACGTGGGCTCTGTTTGCGATTTGCCGAGGGGAGATGGTGTTGCTGCACGGCTTCATCAGGAAAACCCAACAGACCCCGGGCACCGATCTGGACCTGGCGATGAAGCGAAAAAAGGAGTTTGATCGTGGCAAAGATGCGCAATAGGCACCGGGGCTCCAGCTTCGACGACTTTCTCAGAGAGGAAGGACTCTATGTGGAAGTCACTTCCGTCGCATGGAAGCGGGTGCTTTCGTGGCAGGTGGGCGAGGCGATGAAAGAGGAAGGCATCAGCAAGAGCGAGATGGCGAAACGCATGAAGACGAGTCGCAGCCAGCTTGATCGCCTGCTCGATCCAGACAACCCGAATATCCTGCTTGAAACCGTGCAGAAGGCCGCATCTGCCGTTGGCAAGAGAATCACCATCAGGCTCGAAGATGCCAGGTAACCCGGTACGTAGTCAGCCGACCGGCCCTGCACGACGTGTCTTCCCGCGCGCCGCGGGCGGAACCACTCAATGATGGCGGCCGCAAACGGCACCACATTGTCATACCGACGTCACCAGATATGCTCTACGAGGGGGTCGTCCAGCGCCGGCGGCTCGCGCCGCCGCCATCATCGCGACATCGATGACTTCGCGGGCAACGCGCGCGTCGCGACTGCGGCTCACATTCGCTGTGTCGGTTCATCGGCTGTGGAATTCCGGCAGCGCACCTGTGGGATCGTGCGCAGTGAGCACATCCTCAGCCGTCAAGCGGGCGGTGTAGATCGCAAGATTCAGGCCGCCGGTCTTGAGCGACGGAAACAGGATTCCTTTCGCATTGCCCGCAATCGCCGCATCGCCCAGATTCCAGCTCGGAGGCTCCGTCGCGCTTGCGATCGCCAGCTCCCGCCAGGGACAGCCCCAGTCCTCCCATGCAACATCCCAGGCATTGCGTTGATACCCCGCCGAGAGATCGACGATGTTTGTCAGCTCGACGCTATAGGCGATGAGAGTCCCGACGGGCATCAGGAATTCATCCTGTGTGTACTCGGCGATCGCGGTCTGCTGGTCGAACGAGAGGTAGAGCGTATCGATTCCCGGACGATTGAAACGACCGCCGTGCACCGCAGCTCCGGCTCCACTGGTCGGGAGCATTGCCCATCGCGGCGTATGCATGCGATAGAAGCGCTCGGGCGGACGCAGGGGTCGGCGGATCATCCGGCAGGGCCAGTGTCGAGCGACTCCAGGTATTGAATGAGTTGCCCAGCCTTTCCGTCGGCGACGATCTGATCGGGTGTCTGATAGCCAAACGGAGAGATCGGCTGGTTTCGAAACCAGTACAACACGCGTTCGCTGTCGCCGGAGAGATTCGCGGCCGCAGCGATGACGCGCACCGCATCGCGCAAATACCCCTGCAACACCGGGGAGACCGGCGTACGCGCGACTGTGTTTCGGTGTACGTGTGCCAACGCGGCAAGCTGCTGCTGCTCGAGCTGCAGCTTCGTTGCAAAGCGAGTAGGCGAGATCGTAGCGGTGTTCGGCTCCCGAATCTCAGCCAGGAACTCGCTCATGAACTGGGCACCGGCATCCATTCGCGGGATCTTCCGTTGGAAAGAATTTCCGGCTATTTTAAGCCCCTAGTACGCACCATACAAGCACTGTATGCGCACTGTTTGCGCATATTTGTCATTGAGATCGATCAGATCAAGCGCGGCTGCGAAACACCGGCAACGTGATCGAGTCGGTCTGCTTCTCGAAATCGACGCGCAGCGGCATGCCGATGCGCAACTCGTCGGGCGGACAATCGACGACATTGCCGAGGATGCGCACGCCCTCTTCCAGCTCCAGCACCGCGGCCGCATAGGGCACCGCGTGAGCAAAAGCCGGGTGCAGGGCACGCGCCACGATCGTGTAAGTGAACAGGGTGCCTTTACCGCCCGATCGCGCCCACTCCCAGTCGAACGAGCCGCACGCGGCGCACAACTCGCGCGGCAGGTGGCGGAATGTGCTGCACTGGCTGCAGCGCTGGAAGCGTAGCTCGCCGCGGCTGCACCATTCGTAGAATTGCTTCGTCAGGCCTTCCATCGCCGGCAGGGGCCTGTTCGGGATCGCGCTGATGTCATTCATGCGAGCTCAATCTCCGCGGCGCAATATCGCGATGCTGCCGTCGCCAAAATCGCCCCAGCCGGTCACGACGCCGAGCTTCGCGTCCTTCACCTGGCGCTGGCCCGCTTCGCCGCGCAACTGGCGGACCGCCTCGACCACGTGGCCGATACCGAGCAGGTGGGCCTGCGACAGGAGGCCACCATGGGTGTTCACCGGAAGCCTGCCGCCGAGCTCGATGCCGCCGTTCTCGACGAACGCGCCACCCTCGCCGCGCTTGCAGAATCCCGCCTCTTCCAGCTGCTGGATCACCTCGAACGTGAAGCAGTCGTAGATCTGCGCGAAATCGGCCTCGGCCGGCGTGACGCCTGCCATCGCGAACGCTTCGGGCGCCGCGTTCGTGAGTCCGATGCGGTGAAAGTCCTTGCGGTTGATGATGTCGTCGGCCGGGTACGGCTGACCGGATGCGGCGCCCATGATCGATACGGGGCGCTGGCGCAGATCGCGGGCCCGCGCCGTCGAGGTGACGATGTAGGCTGCGGCTCCGTCGGTCTCGAGGCAGCAATCGAGCATCCGGTACGGCGCGCTGATCATCGGCGATGCGAGGTAGTCGCTCATCGTCATCGGTTTGCCGCACATCAGCGCGTGCGGATTCAGCTGCGCATGCTTGCGCATCGCGAGCGCCACCGCACCCAGCTGTTCCTCGCGCATGCCGTACTCGTACATGTGGCGCTGGGCCATGAGCGCGTACCACTGCGGAGGCGCCGAGAGTCCGTAGGGTATGTAGTGATCGCGTGCCACCGCTGCGCCGGGAATGGAGTTGACGTCGGTGGCGGC
>CAUJHX010000017.1 GCA_963204795.1 Pseudomonadota bacterium
TCGATCCACCCCAGCAGCCGGGCGCGTTCTTCGGCGCGCAGATAGCTTTCGCGCGATTGATTGGCGATCGTGCAGAAGAGGTCAGCCGTGCGCTCGGCGTCGTAGCGCGCCGAGTGCGCGGAGCTCGAATCCCAGTCGATATTGGCAACCACGGTCGCTTTCGCGAGCACCGTCTGGCCGAGAGCTACGCCGGCCAGCGTCGCCGTATCGAAGCACGAAAAGGGATGGAACGGATTGCGCTTGATGTCGGTGCGCGCGACGGCCGCGTTCACGAAACCGAGATCGAAGGCCGCGTTGTGCCCGACGAGCACGGCGCGCCGGCAGTCTGCGGTGCGCATGGCCGCGCGCACCTCGCGAAAGATGCGCTGCAGCGCATCGCGCTCCGGGATCGCCGGCCGCAGCGGATGATGCGGATCGATGCCGTTGACGGCGAGCGCTGCGGGCTCGATGTTCGCCCCCTCGAACGGCTGCACGTGATAGGCATGGCTCTCGCCGCGCTGCAGATTGCCGTCCGCGTCGAGCACGATCAGCACTGCCGAGATTTCGAGCAGCGCGTCGGTGGCGGAGTTGAAACCCCCGGTCTCGACGTCGATGACGACCGGCAGGAAGCCGCGAAACCGGCGCGACATCGCGATCGTGCTCATGGTCCGGTCTCGCGTGTCGTGCCCGTGTCGAGCTGCCAGGCAAGCGTTTCACCGGCCCGCCATGGCACGAGCGCTTCGTCGCCGAAAGGATAAGCCGGCGGCGCCCTCCACGGCGCCTTCACGAGCGTGATCGTCTCCGCATTGCGCGGCAGACCGTAGAAATCGGCACCGAAATGCGCTGCGAACGCTTCGAGCCGTGGCAGCGCGCCCGCCGCCTCGAAAACTTCCGCGTACAGCTCGATACCGGCGTGCGCCGAGTAGATGCCCGCGCAGCCACAAGCGCTTTCCTTCGTGTGCCGCGCATGCGGGGCGCTGTCCGTGCCGAGGAAGAAGCGTGGGCTGGCGCTGACCGCGGCCTCGACGAGCGCGCGCCGATCGCCCTCGGTCTTCAGGATCGGCAGGCAATAGAGATGCGGCCGGATGCCGCCGGCGAAGAGCGCGTTACGCGCGAGCAGCAGGTGGTGTGGGGTGATGGTCGCGGCGACGCCCTCGCGTGCGCCGCGCACGAACTGCACGGCGAGGCTCGTGGTGATGTGCTCGAAGACGATGCGCAGCCGCGGCACGCGTTCCGCGAGCGGCGCGAGGATCGTCTCGATGAAGCGCGCCTCGCGATCGAACACGTCGACGTCGGCCGAGGTGACTTCACCGTGCACCTGCAGTGGCATGCCGACTTCGGCCATGTGCGCGAGTGTCTCGTCGAGCCGGCGGATGTCGGTGACGCCGGCGTCGGAATGGGTGGTGGCACCTGCGGGGTAGAGCTTGCAGCCGAAGACGATGCCGCTCGCCTTCGCGAGAGCGATTTCCGCGGGCGACGTCTGATCGGTGAGATAGAGCGTCATCAACGGTTCGAAGCGTGCGCCCGCAGGCAGCGCGGCGAGGATGCGCGCACGGTAGGCAGCGGCTTCCCCGGTCGTGGTGACCGGTGGCTTCAGGTTCGGCATCACGAGGGCGCGCGCAAAGCGCGCCGCTGTATGCGGCAGCACCGCCGCGAGTGCGGCCCCATCACGCAGGTGCAGGTGCCAGTCGTCGGGGCGGCGGAGGGTGAGCCGTGTCGTCATCGGCATACTTTCCCGAGAATGCGCGTGCCGAGCAACAGCTCGAGCGCAAAGCGCACGCCGAACCCGGTGATGTCGGTGGACACGTGCCCGAGCCCGCCCTTGCGCACGGCAGCCGAGAGATCGAGATGTGCCCACGCCGTGTCCTCAGGCACGAAGCGCGACAGGAAGCGTGCCCCGTGGATGTGATCGCCTTTCGCGTCGGCGGCACATTGCGCGACGTCGGCAACGCGGCTCTCGATATCGCTGTCGAAGTCGGGGTCCATGGGAAAGTTCCACACGCGTTCGCCGCTCTGCGTGCCGGCGGCCATGAGTTCGGGAAGCAGCGCCGGCGTGTTGGTAAAGAGACCACTCATGCGTCCGGTGAGGGCGTACTCGCACGTGCCCGTCAGCGTGGCGAAATCGAGCATCAGTCGCGGCTTTGTCCGGCCCGCAAGCGCCAGCGTGTCCGCCAGCACGAGGCGTCCTTCGGCGTCGGTATGTACCACCTGGACGGTGACTCCATTGACGGCGCGCAGCACATCCTGCGGCCGATAAGCCGCAGGTCCGATACGATTCTCGGTGATCGCGAGCCAGGCGTCGGCGGCGAATGGCGCGCGCAGCCCGGCCAGTGCGATGAGGGTCGCGAGCGCCACTGCGCTGCCCGCCATGTCGGTATGCATGTCGAGCATGCCCCGGTGGGGCTTCAGATTGTTGCCGCCGGTGTCGAACAGCACGCCCTTGCCGATGAGCGCGACATCGGGGGCCTTCCGGCCCCGACCCGCGCGCGGGCGCCAGGTGAGGTGTGCGATGCCGGCGTTGCGCGCAGCGTTGCCGGCCGACACGGCGAGAAAGCAACCGGCCCCCAGGCGGCGCAGCGCGCGCTCATCATGCCAGCGAAAGCCGAGGCCGTGTTCGCGCGCGAGGGCGGCAATGATGCGTCGGTACGCGCTCGCATCGAGCTTGTTCGGCGGCAGCGCAGTGAGCCAGCGCGCGAGGTTCGTGCCTCGCGCAGTCGCGCTTGCGCGGACAAGATCCGGCGCGCGTGCCGAGTACACGAGGATGCTGCCTGGCTCGCGAGCCCTGGGGCGCCGGGCTTCACGCTCGCGCCGGCCGTAGAAGGGCAGCCGGAACTGATGCGCATGCAGGGCTGCGACCACCGCTTCGATGTCGGCCGTTTCCCCGGCAGTGAGTGCGAGAATGCCGATGCGGCGCCATGCGCGATCGCCGAGCTCGCGACACATCCTGCCGGCGAGCGCGAGTCGGGAGAATGTGTCGGCGCGCCCGGCAAACCCCGCGACGATGCGCGTCGCTTGCGTGTTGGCGGCGAGCGTGACGCGCACCTCGCCTGTTTTCGGTGCGCCATCTGCGTGCAGCCGTCGCCACACGGCTGCGAGCGCGGCGGGTGGGCGCCGCGCGTTGATTGGCACGACGACGAGCAATGCATCAAGCGCATCGAGCGCGCGCGTGCCGAGTGCGCCAGGAAGCGTGCGCGTCGGCGTCGTTGCAAGAGTGGCAATGGGTGACGACGGGGGACGCAACGCGTTGGCTTGACCACTACTGCCGAAAAACGGATCATGTCGCGCGTTTCGCAAGTGCTTGAAGAAACGCAGCATCGCGCATGTTAGCACAGGCTGCGGGCAGCTCTTCGCTGCATCATCGGGACCCGAAATCAAGATGACAGATATTCCCAGGTTCGAAGACGTCGATCCCACCGAGACACGCGAGTGGCTCGAGTCGATCGACTCGGTGCTGAAGGCGTACGGGCCCGAGCGCGCGTACTTCCTGCTCGAGAAGATGATCGATCACGCCCGTCGTTCGGGAACCTACCTGCCGTTTCGGCCGAACACGGCCTATCTCAACACGATCTCGCCGGGCCAGGAACCGGAGTATCCGGGCAATCGCGCGATCGAACGGCGTGTCGAGGCCTACATCCGCTGGAACGCGGCGGCGATGGTGGTGCACGCCAATCGCATCTCTTCCGAGTACGGCGGACATCTTTCCACCTACGCATCGGCGTTGACGCTCTACGAAGTCGGCTTCAACCATTTCTGGCGCGCGCCTTCCGAGCGCCACCCGGGAGACATGATCTTCATCCAGGGTCACGCCTCGCCCGGCATCTACGCCCGCGCGTACGTCGAAGGGCGACTCACGGAAGAGCAATTGCGCAACTTCCGCCAGGAGGTGGCGGGCAACGGGCTCTCCTCCTATCCGCATCCGTGGCTGATGCCTGATTTCTGGCAATACCCGACCGTCTCGATGGGGCTCGGGCCGATGCAGGCGATTTTCCAGGCGCGCTTCCTGCGCTATCTCGAGAATCGCAGCCTCGTGAAACCCTCTGACCGCAAGGTCTGGGCGTTCCTCGGCGACGGCGAGATGGACGAGCCGGAGTCGATGGGCGCGCTCACGATGCCGGTGCGCGAGAAGCTCGACAATCTCGTATTCGTCATCAACTGCAACCTGCAGCGGCTCGATGGGCCGGTGCGCGGCAACGGCAAGATCATCCAGGAACTCGAGGCGGCCTTTCTCGGCGCGGGCTGGAACGTCATCAAGGTGGTGTGGGGCTCGCGCTGGGATCCGCTGCTCGCGAAAGACCACAAGGGGCTGCTGCGCCGGGTGATGGAAGACTGCCTCGATGGCGAGTACCAGAACTTCAAGGCGAAGGGGGGCGCCTACACGCGCGAGCATTTCTTCGGCAAGTTCCCCGAGCTGAAGGCGATGGTCGCGAACATGTCGGACGAGGAGATCTGGCGCCTGAACCGCGGCGGCCACGATCCGCGCAAGGTGTACGCGGCGTATGCCGCCGCCGTGGCGCACAAGGGGCGACCGACCGTGATTCTCGCCAAGACGGTCAAGGGATTCGGCCTCGGCAAGTCAGCCGAAGGCCAGATGGTCACCCACCAGGCAAAGAAGCTCTCGGATGAGGACCTGCGCATCTTCCGCGACCGCTTCAACATCCCGATCTCAGACGATGAGATCACGCGCCTGCCTTTCTGCCGCCCGGCCGAAGACAGCGAAGAAATGCGCTACATGCGCGAGCGGCGCATGGTGCACGGCGGCTACCTCCCGGTGCGCCGCGAGACCGCTGCGCCTCTCACGATCCCCGCACTCGAGGCGTTCCAGCCGATGCTGGAGGGCACAGGGGATCGCGAGATCTCCACCACGATGGCTCTGGTGCGCATCCTCACGACCCTGCTGAAGGACAAGAGCATCGGCCAGAACATCGTGCCGATCGTCCCCGACGAAGCGCGCACATTCGGCATGGAAGGGCTATTCCGCCAGATCGGCATCTATTCGTCGGTCGGTCAGCTCTACACGCCGCAGGATGCCGAGCAGCTCGCGTCCTACCGGGAACTGAAGACCGGCCAGATGATCGAGGAGGGCATCAACGAGGCAGGCGCGCTCTGCTCGTGGATCGCCGCCGGAACCGCCTACGCCAACCACGGCATCAACATGGTGCCGTTCTACATCTACTACTCGATGTTCGGCTTCCAGCGCGCCGGCGACTTCGTCTGGGCGGCCGGCGACCAGCAGACACGCGGCTTCCTGATCGGGGCGACGGCGGGGCGCACCACGCTCGCGGGTGAGGGCCTGCAGCACCAGGACGGCCACAGCCAGCTGCTGATGAGCGTGGTGCCGAGCTGTATCAGTTACGATCCGACTTTCGCCTACGAGCTCGCGGTCATCATCCATGACGGCCTGCGCCGCATGTTCGTCGAACACGAGCGCGTGTTCTATTACGTCACCACGATGAACGAGAACTACGTACAGCCGCCGATGCCGCGCGGGGTGGAGCAGGGCATCCTCAAGGGGCTCTATCTGCTGCAGATCGGCGGCCGCGGGCGCGTGCGTGCCACGCTGATGGGTTCTGGCACGATCCTGCGTGAGGTGATCGCTGCAGCCGAACTCCTCGAGAAGGATTTCAGCATCCCGGCGGATGTGTTCTCGGCGCCCTCGTTCGGTGAGCTGCGCCGTGATGCGCTCGACTGCGAACGCTGGAACCTGCTGCATCCGGCGGATACGCCGCGTGTGCCGTATGTGCAGCAGTGCTTCAAGGACCGCGAGGGGCCGGTGATCGCAGCCACCGATTACATGCGCAGCGTTCCCGACCAGATCCGCAAGTGGGTGAGCGGCCAGTACGTCACGCTTGGCACCGACGGTTACGGGCGCAGCGATTCGCGCGCGCAGCTGCGCAGGCATTTCGAGGTCGACCGTCACTTCATCGTGCTCGCGGCGCTGAAGGCGCTCGCCGATGAGGGCAAGGTGGATCGCGCAACGCCGGCGGCGGCGATCGCGAAGTACGGCATCGACGTCGCCAAAGCGGATCCATTCAAGTCGTGAGCGCCGCATGAGCCAGCTCATCGAAATGCGCGTGCCCGACATGGGCAACTTCAAGGACGTCGACGTGATCGACGTGCTCGTGAAGCCGGGAGACGCGGTGCAGGTCGACACGCCGCTCGCGACGCTCGAGACCGAGAAGGCGACGATGGACGTGCCGGCAACCGCCGCGGGCGTCGTCGAGATCGTGCATGTCGTGAAGGGCGGCACCATCAGCCCTGGCGATCTGGTCGTGTCCGTGCGAGCAGCCGATGCGGCGCCCGTGACAGCCGCCGCACCCGCCGCGCCGCAGCCGGCGGCGGCGGTGCCTGCCTCCGCGCCGGCAGCACCCGTGCCTGCCCCGGCGATACCTGCGCCCGCGCCGCCCGCTCCCGGGCAGGCGCCGCCCGCACAAGGCGCACCGGCCCCGATCGATGAAGCAGGTTTTGCCAGGGCGTATGCGAGCCCATCGGTGCGCAAGCTGGCGCGCGAACTGGGTGTCGACCTCGGGCGTGTGACGGGCGGGGGGCTCAAGGGCAGGATCACCGCAGACGATGTCAAGGCGTACGTAAAGGGTATGCTCACCGGTGGCGGGGCAGCGCCGTCCGGGGGCCCGGGCCTGCCGCCGGTGCCCGTGGTCGATTTTGCCGCCTTCGGCGCGGTCGAAGTGAAGCCACTCGGCCGCATCCAGAAGATCTCGAGCACCCGCCTGCACGCGTCGTGGGTCAATCTGCCGCACGTCACGCAGTTCGACGAGGCCGACATCACCGACCTCGAGGCGACGCGCGAGAAGCTCAAGTCGAAGGCCGCGAAGTCGGGTGTCAAGCTCACGCCGCTCGCATTCATCATGCGCGCGTGCGTGCGTACGCTGCAGCATTTCCCGCTCTTCAACGCCTCGCTCGACGAGTCACGACAGAACATCGTCTACAAGAAATATTTCCACATCGGCTTCGCGGCCGACACGCCGAACGGACTGCTGGTGCCGGTGGTGCGCGATGCAGACCGCAAGGATGTGTACGAGCTCGCTCGCGCACTCGCCGCTCTGGCTGCCCGGGCGCGCGATGGCAAGCTGCCCGCGGCCGACATGCAGGGCGGCAGCTTCACGATCTCGAGTCTCGGTGGCATCGGCGGCACGGCCTTCACGCCGATCATCAATGCGCCGGAGGTGGCGATACTCGGCGTGTCGCGCTCGGCCATGAAGCCCGCGTATCGGGATGGCAGTTTCGTGCCACGTCTCATGCTGCCGCTGTCGCTTTCCTACGATCACCGCGTGATCGACGGTGCGGCGGCGGCACGCTTCACCACTTATCTCGCTGCCCAGCTCGCTGACCCGCGGGCGCTGCTCGAGGCCGTGCCGTGAGTGTCAGCGACGTCCTCGTCCCCGATCTCGGGGGACACAAGAATGTGCCCGTCATCGATGTGCTCGCAGCAGCCGGAGACCGGATCGAGGTCGACACGCCGCTGATCACGCTCGAGACCGACAAGGCGACCATGGACGTGCCGAGTCCGCTCGCCGGCACCCTGGTCGAGCTGACCGTGCGCAAGAATGATCGGGTCTCGGCGGGTTCGGTCATCGCGCGAATTGACGTGGGTACTGCCGCAGCCGCACCGGAACCGGCGACGGCAGGGCGACGCGCGAGCGACCAGCCCGACGCCGCGCCAAGACCGGCTCCGGCGCCCGAGGAGTCGCTCAAGACGAAAGTGCTGCTGCAGCTGTCAGGAGTCCCCGAAGACATCCAGGCCGACCGCAGTACGCAGCTGCTCGTGCTCGGCGCGGGTCCGGGCGGTTACACGGCGGCGTTTCGCGCCGCCGATCTCGGGCGCGAAGTCACGCTCGTCGAGCGCTGGCCGATGCTGGGTGGTGTTTGCCTGAACGTCGGGTGCATTCCCTCCAAGGCGCTGCTGCACGCAGCCAAAGTGGTGGAAGACGCTGCGGCCATGGCGCCTCACGGAATCACGTTCGGCAAGCCGCGCATCGACCTCGACAAGCTGCGCACATGGAAGACGAGTGTGGTGCGTCGCCTGACCAACGGATTGCGCATGCTTGCCAAGCAGCGCAAGGTGCAAGTGGTGCAGGGCACCGGACGCTTCATCGGTCCGCACCTGCTCGAGGTGACCCGCGACGACGGCGGGAGCGAGCGCATCCATTTCGAGCAGTGCATCATCGCCGCAGGCTCCGAGCCGATGAGCCTGCCCTTTGCCCCCGCCGATCCACGCATCATGGATTCGAGCGGTGCACTCGAGATCGCCGATGTGCCGCCACGCCTGCTGGTCGTCGGCGGCGGCATCATCGGTCTCGAGATGGCCTGTGTGTACGAGGCGCTCGGGTCGAAAGTGAGCGTCGTCGAGTTGACGAAGCAGTTGATGCCGGGGGCCGACGCCGACCTCGTGCGACCGCTCGAGAA
>CAUJHX010000018.1 GCA_963204795.1 Pseudomonadota bacterium
GCGTCACACGCCGTTCTTCAAGGGCTACCGGCCGCAGTTTTATTTCCGCACGACGGACGTGACGGGCACGATCGAGTTGCCGGAGAACACCGAGATGGTGATGCCGGGCGACAACATCAAGATGAAGGTGGAGCTGATCGCGCCGATTGCGATGGAGGACGGGCTGCGCTTTGCGATCCGCGAGGGCGGACGCACGGTGGGCGCAGGCGTCGTGGCAAAAATCTTGAAATGAGCGAACAGCGTTCGCAGGTTCAGTTCACAGGCCAGTAGCTCAATTGGCAGAGCGGCGGTCTCCAAAACCGCAGGTTGGGGGTTCGATTCCCTCCTGGCCTGCCAGTGAAGATCAATGAACGAAGCAGTCAGACAAACAGGTTCCAGCACGCTGGATACCGCGAAGCTCGCGACCGCGATCGTGCTCGTGCTCGCGGGTATCGTGGCGTATTACGCGCTCACTGCGCAACCGGCATACGTGCGCTGGCTCTCGATGGCCGGTGGCGTCGTGCTCGCGGTCATCGTATTCGCGACTTCGGGTTATGGCCGCGATCTGTGGCAGTTCACGCTCGACTCGCGCATCGAGCTGCGCAAGGTCTTCTGGCCGACGCGCGACGAGACCCTGAAGATCACGGGCATCGTATTCATTTTCATTGTGATCGCGAGCCTGTTTTTCTGGGTGCTCGACCTGGCGCTCGCGTGGGCCACCCGCGCCCTTACCGGGCAGGGAGGCTGATCATGGCGTTGCGCTGGTATGTCGTGCATGCGTATTCGAACTTCGAGCACACGGTGCAGAAGACGCTGAAGGAGCGCATTGCGCGGGCCGGGCTCGAGGCGAAGTTCGGCGAAGTGCTCGTGCCGACCGAAGAAGTGGTCGAAATGCGCGACGGGCAGAAGAGAAAGAGCGAGCGCAAGTTCTATCCGGGCTATGTGCTCGTGCAGATGGAGATGGACGAGGAGACCTGGCATCTCGTGCGCGAAGTGCCCAAGGTCCTCGGGTTCATCGGCGGCACTTCCGACAAGCCGGCCCCGATCTCGGATCGTGAAGCGAACCAGATCCTGCGCCGTGTCGAGGAGGGTGTCGACAAGCCGCGGCCGAAGGTGCTGTTCGAGGCCGGCGAGGTGGTGCGCGTCAAGGAAGGCCCGTTCAACGATTTCAATGGCGTGGTCGAGAACGTGAATTACGAGAAGAACCGCCTGCAGGTGGCGGTGCAGATACTGGGAAGGTCGACTCCAGTGGAACTCGACTTCTCGCAAGTGGAGAAGGCATAGGGCTACGGGCAACGGGCAACGGGCTACGGGCAAGAGGCGCAGGCCACGTGTTCTGGCTCGTCGCCCGCAGCTCGCCGCTCGCAGCGGATGCAGGTTTGGGGAGCCGCGAGGCGTTTGAACCCACAAGAGGTGTGAAGTGGCGAAGAAGGTTCAGGGCTATATCAAATTGCAGGTGCCCGCGGGCGCGGCCAATCCGTCGCCGCCGATCGGGCCCGCGCTCGGCCAGCAGGGCGTCAACATCATGGAGTTCTGCAAGCAGTTCAACGCTGCAACGCAGAAGCTCGAGAAGGGCCTGCCGATCCCGACCGTGATCACGGTCTACTCGGACCGCAGCTTCACCTTCGTGATGAAGTCGCCGCCCGCCGCGGTGCTCATCCGGAAGGCCGTCGGCATCGAAAAGGGCAGCGGCACGCCGAACACCGCAAAGGTCGGCAAGATCTCGCGCAAGCAGCTCGAGGAGATCGCGAAGACCAAGAATGCCGATCTGACCGCCGCCGATCTCGACGCGGCCGTCCGCACGATCGCCGGCAGCGCGCGCTCGATGGGCGTCGACGTGGAAGGAGCCTGAACATGCCCGCAGCAACCAAGCGAATGAAGGTCTGGACGGACAAGGTGCCGCCGGGCAAACAGTTCCCTCTCGATGACGCGCTGAAGCTCGTCAAGGAGCTCGCGACCGCGAAGTTCAACGAGTCGGTCGATGCGGCCGTCAATCTCGGTATCGACGCTTCTAAGTCGGACCAGCAGGTGCGCGGTTCGACCGTGATGCCGCACGGTATCGGCAAGACGGTGCGCGTCGCGGTGTTCACCTCGGGCAAGAACCAGGACGTCGCGCGTGCCGCGGGCGCCGATATCGTCGGCCTCGAGGACCTCGCGGAGAAGGTGAAGGCCGGCGAGATGAATTTCGACGTGGTCGTGGCGAGCCCCGATGCGATGCGCATCGTCGGCCAGCTCGGCCAGATCCTCGGCCCGCGCGGCCTGATGCCGAACCCCAAGGTCGGCACCGTGACGCCGGATGTGGCGACCGCGGTGAAGAACGCCAAGGCAGGCCAGGTCCGTTATCGCGTGGACAAGGCGGGCATCGTTCACTGCACGATCGGCAAGGTCAGCTTCGAGGTGGACAAGCTGCGGGAGAACCTGCTCGCGCTGATCCAGGACCTGCAGAAGGCGAAGCCGGCATCGTCGAAGGGTATCTATCTCAAGCGCGTCACGCTGTCCTCGACGATGGGGCCGGGTGTCGCGGTGGACTCCGGCACGCTCGGAGTCTGAGGAAGAGTTTCGGTTCAATGTATTCGTGAGACCGGCGTTGCTGAAGGGCGCCGGTTCCATCGAAGACCGCAGGCGGAGCAACGAGCAACGAGCAACGGGCAACGAGCAAGAGAGGAGGCGCGCGCAGCGCGCCGCACCTCTTGCCCGCAGCTCGCAGCCCGTAGCCCGGAGCGGCTCCTTAATACGAGCCCGCGCAGATGGTGATTCGCTCATTCGAGGATGTCCCCGGATGAAGATCACCGTCGAATGGTGTGATCTTCAGACCAGGAGAGAACAGGAATGGCACTCAACCTTGAAGGCAAGAAAGCGCTCGTCGCGGAGGTTGCGGAGGTGGCCGGCAAGGCACTTTCCGTGGTCGCCGCCGAGTATCGCGGCCTCTCGGTGACGCAGATGACCGATCTGCGTGCCAAGGCACGGGCCCAGGGCGTGTACATGCGTGTCGTCAAGAACACGCTGGCGCGCAAGGCCGTCGCAGGCACGTCGTTCGAGCCCATCGGCTCGCACCTGAAAGGACCACTGGTTCTCGCCTTCTCGAAGGACGATCCGGGCGCTGCGGCGCGCGTGATCAAGGCCTTCGCGAAGGACAACGACAAGCTCGTGGCGACCCTCGTGTCGCTCGGCGGCCCCGTGCTGCCCGGCAAGGACATCGAGAAGGTGGCGAGCATGCCGACGCGCGATCAGGCGCTGTCGATGCTGCTGGGCGTGCTCAAGGCACCGATCCAGAAGCTCGTCGGCACGATCGCTGCGCCGAACCAGAAGCTCGTGCGCACGCTCGCGGCCGTGAGGGACGCGAAGCAGGCCGCCGGCGCGTAAATGCCCGTTTGCAAATCTTAAGGAGCAATGACAATGGCTGTTAGCAAAGACGAAATCCTCGAAGCAATTTCCAAGATGAGCGTGATCGACGTCGTCGAGCTGATCTCCGACATGGAGAAGAAGTTCAACGTGACGGCGGCCGCGCCGGTCGCTGTGGCCGTGGGTGGTGGCGCCGCCGCGGCAGCCGCAGCGCCGGTCGAAGAGCAGACCGAGTTCACGGTGACCCTGAAGGAGTACCCGGCGGACAAGAAGGTCACCGTCATCAAGGTAATCCGCGAGATTACCGGCCTCGGTCTGAAGGAAGCGAAGGACCTGGTCGAGGGCGTGCCGGCCCTGGTCAAGGAAGGTATTTCCAAGGCCGACACCGACACGATCAGGAAGAAGCTCGAGGAAGCCGGCGCCAAGGTGGAGGTCAAGTAACTTCCATGCGCGGCGTTTCGCCGCGTGGCGCGCGCACGGCGCCCGGCCGTTCCCGGTCGGGCGCTCCGTGTCGCGCGCGTATTTTCAGCGTGCGCATTTTGCAGTTTCAGAGGTAAATCCAGATGGCTTATTCCTTCACCGAGAAGAAGCGCATCCGCAAGAATTTCGGCAAGCAGGCGAGCATCCTCGACGTGCCGTACCTGCTGGCGATCCAGCTCGAGTCCTATCGCACCTTCCTGCAGGCAGAGATTGCCGAAGGAGCGCGCGTGGACATCGGCCTGCATGCGGCCTTCCAGACGGTGTTTCCGATCTCGAGCTATTCTGGCAACGCGACCCTTGAGTACGTGAGCTATCGCCTGGGCGAGCCCGTGTTCGACGTCAAGGAATGCCAGCTGCGTGGCCTCACCTATGCCGCGCCGCTGCGCGTCAAGGTGCGCCTGATCGTGCTCGACAAGGAGGCTCCTGGCGCGAAGAAGCCGGTCAAGGACGTGCGCGAGCAGGAGGTCTACCTCGGCGAACTGCCGCTGATGACCGACAACGGCACGTTTGTCGTGAACGGCACCGAGCGGGTCATCGTCTCGCAACTGCACAGAAGCCCTGGCGTGTTCTTCGACCACGACCGCGGCAAGACCCATTCATCGGGCAAGCTGCTCTTTTCGGCGCGCATCATTCCCTATCGCGGCTCGTGGCTCGATTTCGAGTTCGACCCGAAGGATTGCGTGTTCGCGCGCATCGACCGTCGCAGAAAGCTGCCTGTCAGCATCATCCTGCGCGCACTCGGCATGAACGAGGCCGAGATTCTCGACACCTTCTTCGAGAAGAACACTTTCTTCGTCTCGAAGGAAAGCGTGTCACTCGAGCTCGTGCCGGCGCGTCTGCGCGGCGAGACCTCGAGCTTCGAGATCCGCATCGGCGAGAAGGTGATCGTGGAGGAAGGCCGCCGCATCACGGCGCGTCACGTGCGCCAGCTCGAGGACGCCGGCGTCAAGCGCCTCGCCGTGCCGCGCGACTACATCTACGGCAAGATCCTCGCGCACGACGTCGTCGACACCGGCAGTGGCGAGATCCTTGCCAAGGCGAACGAGGTGCTGACGGCGGCATCGGCCGAGAAGATCATCGAGGCGGGCATCACCGAACTGCGTACGCTCTACGTCAACGATCTCGACCGGGGCGCGTACATCTCCGACACGCTGCGCATCGACCCGACGAAGACGCGCCTCGAGGCGCTCGTCGAGATCTACCGCATGATGCGTCCCGGCGAGCCGCCGACCAAGGACGCCGCGGAGAACCTCTTCACCAACCTGTTCTTCAACGACGAGCGCTACGACCTCTCGGGCGTCGGCCGCATGAAGTTCAACCGTCGCGTCAAGCGTGAGGCGATCACGGGCTCCGGCGTGCTGTCGAAGGAGGACATCCTCGACGTGCTGAAGGTGCTGATCGACATCCGCAACGGCAACGGTACGGTCGACGATATCGACCACCTCGGCAACCGCCGGGTACGCAGCGTCGGCGTGATGGCGGAGAACGCCTTCCGCGTCGGGCTCGTGCGCGTCGAGCGTGCAGTCAAGGAGCGTCTCACGGTCGCGGAGAGTGAGCCGCTGATGCCGCAGGAGATGATCAACGCGAAGCCGGTGGCGGCCGCCGTCAAGGAGTTCTTCGGCTCCTCGCAGCTCTCGCAGTTCATGGACCAGAACAACCCGCTGTCCGAAGTGACGCACAAGCGTCGCGTGTCGGCGCTCGGGCCGGGTGGCCTCACCCGCGAACGCGCCGGCTTCGAAGTGCGCGACGTGCATCCGACGCATTACGGCCGCGTCTGCCCGATCGAGACGCCGGAAGGCCCGAACATCGGCCTCATCAACTCGCTGTCCGTGTACGCGCGCACCAACCGCTACGGCTTCCTCGAGACGCCGTACCGGCGCGTCGTCGACGGCCGCGTGACCAACGACATCGATTACCTGTCGGCGATCGAGGAAGGCCAGTACGCGATCGCCCAGGCCAACTCGCGCATCGAGAAGGGCAGCCTTGTCGACGATCTCGTGTCGTGCCGCTACCAGAACGAGTTCACGCTGATGCCGCGCGGCAACATCAACTACATGGACGTGTCGCCGAAGCAGATCGTATCGGTGGCGGCCTCGCTGATTCCGTTCCTCGAGCACGACGACGCCAACCGCGCTCTGATGGGCTCGAACATGCAGCGCCAGGCCGTGCCGACGCTGCGCTCGGAAACGCCTCTTGTCGGTACGGGCATGGAACGCCCCGTGGCGATCGACTCGGGCGTCACCGTAGTCGCGCGTCGCGGCGGGCACGTCGATTCGGTCGACGCTTCGCGCATCGTGGTGCGGGTCAATGACGATGAGACGCTCGCCGGCGAGCCGGGTGTCGACATCTACAACCTGACGAAGTACACGCGCTCGAACCAGAACACGTGCATCAACCAGCGGCCACTCGTCAACGCGGGCGACCGGATTGCGCGCGGCGACGTGCTGGCGGACGGCCCGTCGACCCACCTCGGCGAACTCGCGCTCGGCCAGAACCTGCTGGTCGCGTTCATGCCCTGGAACGGCTACAACTTCGAGGACTCGATCCTGATCTCGGAGCGCGTCGTCCAGGAAGACCGCTTCACCACGATCCATATCGAGGAGCTGACCTGTGTCGCGCGCGACACGAAGCTCGGACCCGAGGAGATCACCGCGGACATCCCGAACGTGGGCGACGCCGCGCTCGCCAAGCTCGATGAGGCGGGTATCGCGTTCATCGGCGCGGAAGTGCGTGCCGGCGACATCCTCGTCGGCAAGGTGACGCCGAAGGGCGAAACCCAACTGACCCCGGAAGAGAAGCTGCTGCGCGCGATCTTCGGCGAGAAGGCGTCCGACGTGAAGGACACGAGTCTGCGCGTGCCGCCCGGAATGGACGGCATCGTGATCGACGTGCGTGTCTTCACCCGCGACGGCGTCGACAAGGACACGCGTGCCCTCGCCATCGAGAAGTCGGAGATCGAGCGCGTCCGCAAGGATTTCGCGGACCAGCAGCGCATCCTCGAGGACGACATGTTTGCGCGCGTGCGCAGCATGCTCGTCGGCAAGCATGCAGCCGGCGGGCCACGCAAGCTGAAGGGCGCCATCACGGCCGAGTATCTCGACTCCCTGTCGCGCGAAGAGTGGTTCGAGATCCGTCTCGACGACGAGGAGGCGAATTCGCAGCTCGAGGCGACCACCGAGCGCCTCGCTGCACAGCGCAAGGCGTTCGAGAAGAAGCTCGACGACAAGAAGGTCAAGATCACCGCCGGCGACGATCTCGCGCCGGGTGTGCTCAAGATGGTCAAGGTGTACCTTGCCGTGAAGCGCCGCGTGCAGCCGGGCGACAAGATGGCCGGACGTCACGGCAACAAGGGCGTGATCTCGACGATCGTTCCGGTCGAGGACATGCCGCACCTCGACAACGGCGTGCCGGTCGACATCGTGCTGAATCCGCTCGGCGTGCCTTCGCGCATGAACGTCGGCCAGGTGCTCGAGACGCAC
>CAUJHX010000019.1 GCA_963204795.1 Pseudomonadota bacterium
CGTGCCTTGATGCGCCACGCGCTTCGATGCCCGCGTCTGTCGATCTTGATGATCTCGGCCTCCACCGGTTTGCCATGCTCGCGGAACCAGTCGCCATTCACTGCCTTGCGGTTCGCAAACATCGCGTACAGCACCGTGTGCAGCGTGAGAATCGCCGCCACAAAACCCGCTGCAAGGGCAAGTGTGGAAAGTGTCTCCGACTCACCGGAGCGGCCGCCGAGCCATGCGGTCAGACCCCACAGCAGCGCGCTCATCAGGGCAAACAGCACTCCCCCGACGGTTTTCCTGTTCAAGACATCTTCCTTCCGTTCAACTCTCGACGCGGGAGCCCTGGACGCTTGCCGGGTCCGCTTCAGGATAACGCACCGGCTGAACAAGGCGACCGGCAGCCTCGGGGACGAATCCGGCGTGTCCGGCGTCGAGAAGATGAAGGCACCCAGGGTGAAGGGCGAGATGAGCGGACGGCCTGAACGAGATGGACCGTGCGCAGCTGCCAGTTCCCTCCCCGTAAGATGGCAGCATGAAAACCCGACCTCTCGCCGCCCTCGCGCTTGTGCTGCTGCTCTCCCCCGCGTTCACGCAGGAGAATGACGTGCGCGCCACGATCGCCAGCATCCAGCGCCTCCTCGCGGAGCGTCCGAACGATCCGACGCTGTACTACTACCTTGCCGCGTTCCAGGCGCGCGCAGGCGACAAGGCCGATGCGGTCGCAAGCCTCGGGAAGGTCGCGGAACTGGGCAAGGGCTTCCTGCCCGTGCGGTTCATGGGCTTCGATGCGATCTGGCAGGACGAAGCCTTCCGGAAGGTTTATGCGCAGCTCGAGGCGAAGCTGCCGCGGATCGCCGATGCACCCGTCGTAATCGAAATCCCCGACCGGGATTTCATCCCCGAAGGCATGGCCTGGGACGGGGAATCGCGCCGCTTCTTCTTCGGCAGCGTCGCGCAGCGGCGCATCGTGGTGGTGGATGCTTCGGGCAAGCTCACGCCCTTCTCGCAGCCCGATGACGGATTGTGGTCGGTGCTGGGCATCGCGATCGATCCAGCCCGACGTGAGCTGCACGCCGTCAGCACGAATGCGCTCACGGCCGAAGGTCGCAAAGCGCTCGCCAACGAGATTGTCACCTACGACCTGCGCACCGGCCGCAAGCGTGGCGGCGTGACCGTGCCTGACGCCGAGCAGCTCAACGATGTGGCTCTCGCGCCGAATGGCGATCTCTACGCGAGCGATTCGGCGTCGGGCGCGGTGTGGCGGATTCGCGGCCATGAGGTCACAGCCTTCCTGCCCGCCGGGCAAGTCCGCGGCAGCAATGGTGTCGCGGTGTTGGCAGACGGCAAGACGCTCTACGTCGCACACACCACCGGCATCGCGCGCGTCGACACGGCGAGCGGCGCGGTCGAGCGCGTGATGGTCCCGCGAGGCGAGGCTGTGTCGGCCATCGATGGCCTTTATGTGCAGGGAGACGGCCTGCTTGGCGTGCAGAACGTCACCAACCCCGCGCGCATCATCCGCATGCAGCTCTCGGCAGACGGCAAGGCGATCACGCAGGTCGAGACCCTGCAGTCACACCATCATCCGGCGTTCGACGACCCGACCACCGGGGCGATTGTCGGCCGTGATTTCTACGTGCTCGCCTCGGCGCAGGTCGCGCGCTTCAATGACAAAG
The DNA here is from genome assembly GCA_963204795.1 of Pseudomonadota bacterium. GTDB lineage: Bacteria > Pseudomonadota > Gammaproteobacteria > Steroidobacterales > Steroidobacteraceae > CADEFQ01. The sequence continues at coordinate 1,665 of CAUJHX010000019.1, forward strand.
GCGAGGTGGAGCACCCCGCGACCGCAACCACGCCGAAGGTGATCCGCATCACCCTGCCCGCCTTGCGCGCGATGGAGCGGTACGCCGCCAGTTTGCGGCGGGTCACGGGAACCACGAATCCGTCGACATATCTGGCCATGGGTCACCTCCGGGCCGGATGTTACGCCGGCTGGTGCGTCGAGCCATCGAGGGTCGTGATCGCGCCGTAGAGATCCGGGCGGCGATCGCGGAACACGAACCAGTTGTTGCGCAACTGTTCGATCTCCCCAAGATCGAACGTGGCAGTCAGGACCGCATCGCCCTCCTCGCGGGCCTCGGCAACTATTGCACCGGTGGGGTCGGCGATGAACGACGAGCCGTGGAAGCGGATCCAGAGTCCGTCGGGATCCTGCAGCGAGCGCTCGACTCCGTAACGATTCGAGGCGACCAGCGGCATCACGTTGGCGGCCGCGTGCCCCTGCTGGGTGCGCTGCCAGTGATCGCGTGAATTGACCGGCAGCGCCGGCGGCGGCTCGCTGCCGATCGCGGTCGGATAGAGCAGCACCTCCGCGCCCATGAGTGCCATGCAGCGCGCGCTCTCCGGAAACCACTGGTCCCAGCAGATGCCGACGCCGAGACGCGCATAGCGGGTGTTCCAGACCTTGAAGCCGGTGTCGCCGGGCGCGAAGTAATTCTTCTCCTGGTAACCGGGGCCGTTCGGGATGTGCGACTTGCGATAGACGCCAAGCACGCTGCCGTCGGCATCGATGATCGCGATCGAGTTGTAGAACACCTTGCCCGCCCGCTCGAAGAAGCTCACTGGCAATACCACCTCGAGTTCGCGCGCGATCGGCGCGAACCGCCGCACGGCGGCGTTCTCCGCCAGCGAAGTCGCGAGCGCCAGATGCCGCGTATCCTGCTCGATGCAGAAGTACGGCGTTTCGAACAGCTCCTGCAGCAGGATCACCTGCGCGCCACGCTCCGCCGCCTCGCGCACGAGACGCTCCGCCGTTGCGAGGTTCGCCTGCGCGTCCCAGCTGCACGCGAACTGCGTCGCGGCAAGGGTCACCGGGCGGGATGCGGGGGTCAGGTGTTCAGGCGGCATCGGGAGGCAGGCGCTACGCGCTGTGGGCTACGGGCTACGGGCTACGGGCTACGAGCTTAGGGCCAGAGGCGCTGCTTGGCCACCCTGCAGTCTGGCCCGTTGCGCGTCGCCCGCTGCGCGCCGCCCGCTGCGCGCCGCTCGTTGCGCGCCGCTCGTCGCCCGTCTCAGTGCTTCGTCCCGGCCTCGACACCCGGAAAGAGCGCCTGGTCCAGTGCCTTGACGTAGATCTGTTCGTCAGCCGGGCCCGGCACCAGGACCTGCCGGTTGAAGAGCAGGTTCGGGATCGAGGTCACGCCGAGCAGCTGCAGGCGCCGTTCGTCGTCGACCACTTCGGCGTAGCCCGCCTTCGGGTCGCGAAAGCTCGCGAGGAGTTCGTCGGACAGACCGCACTCGGCGCCGACGGCCACGAGCACTTCGACGTCACCGATATCGCGGCCCTGCTCGAAGTAGGCGCGAAAGATCGCGTCGAGCACGCGGCCATGCAGCCCTTCGACGACCGCGAGCTTCACGAGGCGATGCGCTGCCGTCGTGTCAGGCATTCCTGCGAGCTTCGAAAAGTCGAAGCGGATGCCGAGCCCCTCGCCGGCCTCGGCGAGGCTCGACTCCGCGAGCTCGACACTCACGCCCTTGGGTAACCGCGCGGCAAGATGCTTGCGCCACTCGGGTGGGGTGCCTGATTCCGGCCGCTGCAGGCGAAACGGGTGCCAGCGCAACTCGCGCACGGTGACCCCCTGGAGGTGATCGAGGGCACGGGCAAGCCGGCGCGTCCCGAGGAAGGTCCACGGACACGAAAAATCGCCGACCAGGTCGATATCGAGGCTGCCGACGGGCACGACAGGAAAGGAAACTGGAGTGCTCATAGGGCCCGACATGGGGGCGGCAGCCGCCAAATCAAGCCGGACCCGGCACCACGCTCAGCGACGGTGGGCACTCGCTGCGACTTCCTCCGTGATACGGATGGCTGTCTCGAGGGCACGCAGGCCATCCTCGCCTGATACGACCGGTTCCTTGCCGTGGCGAGCGCACTCGAGAAACGACTCGATCTCGGCACGCAGCGCATCGCCCTGCTCGAAATTCTGCTCCTCGATGGTAACCGGCAGCTGACCTTCAGCGGGGCCGCCTGCGCGCTTCCTGATCACGGTGAGAATGCGTTGCTGCAGATCGATCGAGAGATAGGCATCGTCCTCGAAGAGCCGCAGCTTGCGCTCGGTCTTGAGGCTGACGCGGCTTGCGGTCGTGTTCGCGACGCAGCCATTTTCGAAGCGGATGCGCGCATTCGCGATGTCGATCTCGTCCGAGAACACCGGCGCGCCGACGGCCTCGAGTGAGGCGATCGGGCTGCCCACGATCGCCTGCACGATGTCGATATCGTGGATCATCAGGTCGAGCACGACATTCACATCGGTGCCCCGTTCCCGGTAGGGCGCGAGACGATGGCACTCGATGAAACGCGGTGTGCGCAGAAAGGGCTCGGCCGCGAGCACCGCCGGATTGAAACGCTCGAGATGTCCGACCTGCAGCACGCGGTCGGCGTCGCGGGCGGCAGCGATGAGCGCGTGCGCCTGCCCGACGGTTTCGGTGATGGGCTTTTCAACGAGCACGTGGGCGCCCGAACGCAGGAAATCGAGCGCGATCTGATAGTGCGCAGGTGTCGGGGTCACGACACTGACGGCATCGACCTCGCCCAGCAGTTCGTGATAATCAGCCACCGGTCGCGCGCCAGTTTCTGCGCCGACCCGCGTGCGCGCCGCCTCGCTCGCATCAACCACCGCGACCAGGCGACAATCCGCCGCCTGTGCGTACTTCTGTGCGTGGAAACGACCGAGATAACCGACGCCGATGACAGCGGTGCGCAGGACGGGCATCGGCGAAGACTACCGCACATCGGCCGCACCGGCCCGTGATTCTGGCTGTATGCTGCTCGACCCATGTCACGCCTGCTCGAAACGTATCGTTCCAAGCCCCCGATGGCCCGCGAGGCGTTGCTGCTGCTGCTTGCCCTGCTCGTCGGGCTGATCGTGCTGCCCATCGCGGTCTACTACACGGGCCACGAGGTTCTCGGCCCGTACGCCGACGGCGGGTTGCTCCGTTTCTGGGGCGACTTCTTCGTCGGCCTTGGCCATGGCGGCCTGCCGTGGTGGTTCCTCGCGCTCGGGCCGTACGTGCTCGT
>CAUJHX010000020.1 GCA_963204795.1 Pseudomonadota bacterium
CGATTCGTCGCACGCGAGAAGGGCCTGAAGCGAACTGACTTCGGCCGGCTCGGCCTGATGGCGGACTTCACGCTCGACGAGACACCGCGACCAGACATCCTGCTCGTGCCCGGCACACCGAGGCCCGAGGCGCTCCTCGGCGATGGGCAGGCGCTCGACTGGATCGCGCGCGTGCACCAAACGACGAAATGGACGACGTCGGTATGTACCGGTGCACTCGGACTCGCGGCGGCCGGCGTGCTGCGCGGGCTCGATGCGACCACGCACTGGCTTGCGCTCGACGCGCTACCGCAGTACGGCGCGAGGCCAGTGAAGGCGCGCGTGGTGCGCCAGGGCAAGGTCATCACCGCAGCGGGCGTATCGTCCGGGATCGACATGGCGCTCACGCTCGTCGCAGAGGAGTTCGGCATCGCGGCCGCCCAGGGCGCGCAGCTCGTCATCGAATACGATCCTCAACCACCATTCGACGCGGGCAGTCCGGATAAAGCACCTGCGGTGGTCGTCAGCGCGCTGCGCGAGCAATTCGGCGCGCTGACGTAGTGCAGTCTGCCGGATTGCCGGATACAGGCTGCAGGCAGCTACCTTGCGCAAAAAAGGTAGCTTTGTTAGACTCTAAAAAATGGGCATCAGCGAAAAATTCGTTGCCGTTCGCAAGGGCTTGCTGGAATTCGCGGTGCTGCGCGCGATTGCCGGCGAGAAGCTCTATGTGGCCGATCTGCTCAAGCGCCTCGCGGGCACCGAATTTGCCACGCAGGAGGGCACGCTTTACCCGCTGCTCTCACGCTTGCGCCGCGAGAGCCTCGTGGACTACGAATGGCAGGAGTCGGAGGCTGGTCCGCCGCGCAAGTATTACCGCCTGACCAGGTCAGGCCAGCAAGCCCTCTCCGAGCTGCAGGGCTACTGGACCCATCTCACCCGCACGCTCGATCGCATAGGGAACTGACATGCACAAAGTCACTCTGGTCAGCCTTGGCGGCAATACCTACCAGCTCGAGGAAGAGGCCCATGAGACCGTGGCGGCGTACCTGGATCGGGCCTCGCGTGCCTTGAGCGCAAACCCGGATCGTGCCGAGATTCTCGCCGATCTGGAACAGGCCATCGCGGACAAGTGCGATACATTCCTGGGCAAGCACAAGGACGTGATCCTCGCGACTGAGGCGCTGCAGATCATTCGCGAGATGGGGACGGTGCAGGGCAACGGCGAAGAGGGTGGAGCAGCCGGAGGCTCAGAGGCCGCCGGTGCCGAGGCAGCTTCAGGCCGCTCACGCCGCCGTCGCCTCATGCGGCTGCCCGAAGAAGGCATGATGGGCGGCGTATGTTCGGGCATTGCGGCCTACTTCGATGTCGACGTCGTGTGGGTGCGCCTCGCCTTCGTACTGCTGGCATTCACGACAGGTGTCTGGCTTTTCGCGTGGCTTGCCATGCTGATCGTGATGCCTGCCGCCCGCACGCCCGAGCAGATCGCCTCCGCGCGCGGCGAGGCGCTGAGTGCGCGCGAGGTGATGGATATCGCGAAGCGCAAATCGGCGGACCTGGGCAAGGCCGCTGCCTCGGGTCTGCGCGATGCGCAGCGCAACCTGCGCGAGACTTTCGGCTCACACGGATAGGCCGTTGCCCGACGGCCGGGCATGGTCGAACTCGCGGATGAGTTCGACCTGCGGTCAGGCGCCTCGTACCCGCTGTGGGTCCGGTTGCCTGATGGCACGATTGCGCGACACGAGAACGGAGAACTGTCCAGATGCCCAAGAGAATCCAGGCCACCCTGCTCACTGTAGCTATCGCTGCATGCATCGCACCCGCCCTGTCTGTTGAGACGGCGAGCCAGGAGCTTGCGGTGCGCATCATCCCGAACGTGCCGAAGAGCGCCGAGGCCTACTACGCCCCTGACAGTCTGCACGTGATCGCGCAGACGCAGGATCCGGCTGCGCGCAAGGCGCCGGGTCACGACAGCGGTGCGCTCACGTATGTATTTACCGATACCGGCAGCGAGGTGCATCGCATCAACGACCAGGGCCAGGACGCCTGCTCATATTTCTTCCCGGACATGAAGCGCATCGTCTGGACGTCCACGAAGGATCATCAGGACATGCCGGTCGGCAACTGGTCGGACTCGAACGATTACCCGCAGGGTGCCGAGCTCTACACTTCCGACCTCGACGGCAGAAACGTCAAGCGCCTGACGAACAACCTGTGGTACGAGGCTGAAGTGTCCGTCTCGCCCGACGGCAAGTGGATCGTCTTCGGCCGCCAGATCGACGGCAAGATGGATCTGTGGCGGATGCGCCCCGATGGCACCGGCGAGCAGCAGATCACCTTCACGGATGACTGGCAGGAAGGCGCGCCGTTCTACCTGCCCGACAACGAGACGATCCTCTATCGCGCCTGGAAGCGCAGCGAGTACGGCAAGGTGAAACCGACGCCGATGACCGTCTTCACGATCAGGCATGACGGCACGAACCACACCGTCCGTACGTTCGACCGCGACATGAACTGGGCGCCTTATCCAGCGCCGGATGGTCGCCACTATGTCTTCGTGCGCATCGTCGAGGGCAACAACTGGGAA
>CAUJHX010000021.1 GCA_963204795.1 Pseudomonadota bacterium
TGGTGAGTTTCAAGGCGGGCCAGAGCTATCGCACGGCGCTGGCGGTGTGGAGCGGGGCGAATGCGGAGCGGGCGGGCCTGAAGGCCTTCTCGCCGCAATGGGTCGAGCTGACGCTGGAGGGCTGAGCATCATGGATCTGACGGATCACGCAGTGCGGATCGGACGGGAGATCGACGGGCTGATCGTGCGCCCGAAGCATCAACTCGCGATGGTGATGGACCTGAACAAGTGCATCGGCTGTCACAGCTGTTCCGTGGCCTGCAAGCAGCTGTGGACGGGCGATGAGGGCCGCGAGGGCATGTGGTGGAACACCGTCAATACCATGCCTGGGCAGGGCACGCCGAAGGGCTGGGAGACGATGGGCGGCGGCTTTCGCGAGGGCGCGGCGCAGCCCGGCCGGATACCGACCCGCAATGAGCTCGGCGAGGCGTGGGAGTTCAATCACGAGGAGGTGTTCTTCGGCGGACAGGGCAACAAGGTGCACCTGAAGCCGAAAGGGACGACCCCGCAGTGGGGGCCGAACTGGGACGAGGATCAGGGCGGCGGGGAGTATCCGAACTCTTTCTACTTCTACCTCCCCCGCATCTGCAACCACTGCACGCACCCGGCGTGTCTGGAGGCCTGCCCGCGTGGGGCGATCTACAAGCGCGAGGAAGACGGGATCGTTCTGGTCGATGAAGACCACTGCAAGGGCTATCGATTCTGCGTAGAGGCCTGCCCGTACAAGAAGATGTATTACAACGCCCTTCAGGAAGTGGCCAACAAGTGCATTCTGTGCCTACCGCGCATCGAGAAGGGCGTGGCGACGGCCTGCACCCGACAGTGCCCGGCGCGGGTGCGCTTCTTCGGCTTCCGTGACGACGAGCGCTCGGCCGTCTTCCAGCTGGTGGAGCGGTGGAAGGTCGCCGTGCCGCTGCACCCGGAATACGGCACTGTTCCGAATGTCTTCTACATTCCGCCGCTCTCGCCCGCGTTGATCGACGAACAGGGCGCATTCGATGTGAAACGCAGCCGTATTCCGGAGGACTACCTGCGCTCACTCTTCGGGCAGCCCGGGATCGATGCACTGGAAATATTGGCGGCCGAGATGCACAAGACGCGCTCCGGCGGACACTCGGAACTCATCGACACACTGGTATCCATCGACTGGAACGACATGCTCGGGGGCTTCGATCGTGATCCTTCCACCATCCGCTGGGTGAAGAGCTGAGCGAGGAGGCAACCATGAGCAAGCAAGCGCAGACGAGCGAGTCGGCCACCCTCACGCGGCGCGAAGCGTTGAAGCTCTCGGGCCTTGCAACCGGGGCGGCCGCCGTCGGTGGGACGGCTACGGTGGGGCTAGGAGGCTGCACAGATACCGGGCCGCAGGCGGCTCGTGCGTACAAGGGACCGCTGCAGGATGAACCGCTGCCCACAGGCGAGGACTTCCTGAATCGCTGGCGCAAGCGCTGGACTTGGGATTACACGACCCGCAGCACGCACTTCAACAACTGCGCCTATCAGGCGCACTGCGCGTTTGAAGTATATGTGCGGGACGGGCGGGTCATTCGCGAGGAACAGGCGGCCACCTACAAGAGCGCGCGCAAGGGGCTCCCGGATGCCAATCCCCGGGGCTGCCAGAAAGGCTGCGGCTACAGCGAGCTGATGCAGGGGCCGGTGCGGCTCACGAAGCCCCTGAAACGCCGGGGCGAGCGTGGCGCAGGCGAGTGGCAGGAGATCTCCTGGGAGCAGGCGATCGGGGAGATCGCGGATAAGGTCGTGGAGGTGCTCGCACGGGAAGGTTCCAACGCACTCGTCATGGATACGGGCACCAACGCCCTGGTGGGTCTCACGGCCTTTGGTGCCGCGATGCAATTCGCCGACGCCACCGATTGCGTGCTGCTCGACATCAATACCGAAATCGGCGACGACATGCAGGGCGCGGTCGTTACCTACGGCTCGATCTTTGCAGCGCGCTCGTTGGAAGAGTACTTTCACTCCGATCTCGTGCTCTGCTGGAGCGGGAACCCGGCCTTCACCCAGATCCCGAACTTCCACTTCCTCGCCGAGGCGCGCTACCGCGGCACGCGCCTGGTCGTGATCTCCCCCGACTACAACGCCACCGCCATGCACGCGGACTACTGGGTGCCGGTGCGGCCTGGGACCGATGCGGCGCTCGCGCTCGCGCTGGCGCGGGAGCTCATGGAGGGCAAGCGCCACGACGAGGCGCTGCTGCGCGAGCAGACCGATCTGCCGCTGCTGGTGCGCACCGATACGAAGCGCTTCCTGCGCGAGAGCGATCTGAAGCAGAAAGGCTCCGACGAGCAGCTCTACTGCTGGGACGAGGTGAGGAATCGCCTGCAAGCGGTCTCCACAGAGACCCTGAAGCTCGGGGATGTCCGTCCCGCACTCGAGGGGCGTTTCGAAGTCCAGGCGCTCGCAGGGTCCGTAACGGTCGAGCCGGTGTTCGAGCGCCTGAAGGCACACGTGGCGCCCTACACGCCCGAGGCGGCCAGCGCCATCTGCGGGACCCCCGCTCCGATCATCCGCGAGCTCGCCCGCATGCTGGGCGAGGCGCGCGCCGCGTGCAACGTCGGGAGCTATGCACTCGGAAAGTACCACCACGGCGATGCCATGATGCGCTCGCAGATCCTCGCGTTCGTGCTCGCCGGGCACCTCGGGCGCAAGGGCGCTGGGTGGGCGTCTGCGGTTTCGGATATTTCACCCGATGCAATCGGGACGATGTTCGGCAGGCGGCGCAGCCGCAAGGCCACAGCCGAGCTCAATCGGCGCCAGTGGTACGAATTGTTGCGGAACAATTTCAGGGATCTGCCGGTATCTCGCTACGCGGCTCGTGGGCTCTCGGAGGGCTGGGTCGACGCCAAAGTCATGGCCAACGCGACCCTGTTCTGGAACGTCCACGGCGGAGTGTCGGAGGTCAGCAACCGGCCATGGGGCCAGGTTCTGCCCCGTGCCCCCAGCGAGTATCTAGACGAGGCATTGGCCAAGGGATGGCAGGGCCTGGAGCCACCGAAGGAGCAAACGCCGAAGATTTTCTTCCAGGTCGCCGGCAACGTGCTGCGCCGGGTGCGCGCGTCGCACAAGGTGCGGGAGGTGCTCTGGCCCAAGCTCGAGCTCATCGTGGTGACTGACATGCGCATGAGCACCACCGCGCGTGAGGCCGATTACTTCCTGCCGGTTTCCGGCTTCTACGAGAAGCCAAACGTCGGCTTCTTCTCAGGCGACATGCTGAATGCCTATGCCGCGGCGCCGGTGGTCTCCGCGCTGGGTGTGTCGAAAGACGAATGGGAAATCTACTGGTTGCTTGCAAGCGAGATCCAGAGGCGGGCCAAGGCTCGCGGACTCGAAACCTTCCACGACCGTCACGGCGAGCAGCGCCGCTTCGGCGAGTTTCTCGATACCTACACGTTGGACGGCGCGCTAGGGCGCCAGGATGTCGAGAAGCTCTGCAAGCGCTTCATCGAGGGGTCGAGCAATGTCGGCGGCGTCAGCTGGGACGAGATCAGCCAGCGAGGCTATGCGCCGATGACGAGTCTGGGCAAAGGTGTCAACGATTCGGACACGGACTGGCGGTCGGACGAAACCGTCACGCCTTATATCTGGCATACACGCGACAAGCAGCCCTGGCGGACGCTCAGCGGGCGCGTGCAGTTCTACCTCGATCATCCCTGGTATCTCGAGCTCGGCGAGGAATTGCCGACGTTCAAGGAGCCACCCAAGGCCGGTGGTGACTATCCTCTGGTGTTGGGTTGCGGCCATACGCGCTGGAGCATCCATGCCCTGCAGCAGTCGGATCCGCTCATGCTGAGGCTACAGCGTGGCGAACCCTATCTCTTCATATCGGTGGAAGATGCCAAGGCACGCGGGCTTGCAGACTGGGACCGTGTGGAAGTATTCAACGACGTCGGCCGGTTCCGGGTGCGGGTGAAGATCTCGCCGGCAATACCTCCGGGAATGCTCATGCACTATCACGCATACGAGGACTATCAATTCGAGGGCGGAGCTGGTCATCGCGTCGTCATGGCGAGCCCGATCAATCCGCTGGAGCTCACGGGCGACTATCCGTACCTGACAACAACCGGGACCATGCGTCAACCCGGCATGAGCGATCGCGACACGCGTGTCGAGGTAAAGCGGCTGGCGGGCTGAGCGGCACGATGCGTGGCCGCAGCCTTAGCCAAGAAGCGCACGGCGTACGGCTGCGCTACTGCGACAGCATCAGGATGGAACAGGGATCCTGCCGCTCCTGCAGACAGGATCCCCGCCTTCGCGGCCCCTTCTCTCTCGCGAACCACCCGTCATCTGCACGTCGAACCGCGTGCGATTGAAACCCGGACCTCAGAATTTCAGCCTGACGTCCAAACCGTAGCGGCGCGGCTCGGTAAAGCTCACGCCACCGACGCCTAGCCCGCCGAAGTCGATGCCATAGCCGACGTTGTCGTGATCGGTAAGGTTGTCGCCCCAGAGCGCGACTTCCCAGGTGCCACTGCCGAGCGGCATCTCGGAGAGCGCGATGCGCGCCCGCAGGTTCTCCGTGCCCGGATCCTTCACCTGCTCATTGAAGACGCTGACGAAATCGAGTGGCGCGAAATAGCGTTCGCCGCGATCGAACCAGTCCAGGCGTGCGGAGAACTGGCCGATGCTGAACTGCCGGTTGTACTCGGCACCGACGTGCAAGCTGTTCTTGGGCACGTTCAGGAACCGAGCCTGATCCGCCACGTTCCGGACCAGGTTGGTCACGGGATCTCTGAACAGGTACACGTCATACTCGGGGTCCGTGTATCCATAGGCAGCATCGAGCTTAAGACCCTCGGACAAGGCCAGCACGACCTCTAGCTCCAGGCCTCTGATCGTGGCCTCCCCCGCATTCTGGACGATGGAGCTCAAGCCCTGCGCACCTGCCCGGAACACCGGCACCTGCAGATCCTCGTAATCCGTCTGGAAGAACGAGAGATTCGTGCGCAGCCGCTGATCGAGCCATTCCGCCTTGAGCCCGAGTTCGTAGGCAGTCGCCGTTTCGGGCTTGAAGTCTGCACGTACATCGGAGCGCGGCGAGAAGCCCCCGGCCTTGTAGCCCGTCGAGACTCGCGCGAAAGCCATGACGTCTTCCGTTAAGCGGTAGCTGGACGAGGCGAGCCAGGAAAGGTTGGAGAAGCTCTTGGCACCCGGATCGTCTGGAAAAGCCAGGGACCAGAACTTCTTGTCGTCCTGCGTATATCTCAGGCCACCGGTGAGCTCGAGCCGCTCGTCAAACGCTGCGGGCTGGTAGCTCAGCTGGCCGAAGCCGGCCACGGATTCCGTCTCCCCGCCAAAGGCCTGAAGGGCCGCAATGTTCAGCCCCGCCTGCCCCCCGGGTAGCACGACGGTAAATCGCTGATTGTTGAACTCGGCAGCACGCTCGTAGAAATAGAAAAGACCGACAATATAGCTCCATTGCTTTGCGCTCCCGATCAGCTGCAGTTCCTCGGAGTACTGGAACTGGCGCTGGGGCGAATGAAACTGCGCGTAAGGTCCGTATAGATCCCGGATGCTCGGAGCGAAGGTCACGGGATCGAGCACCACGCCGCGCATCACGCCGTTGCCAGTCTGAACGCCGACAGGATCCTGTTCGAAGGAGCGATAGGAGCTGATGGATTTCAGCGCGAGGCCCTCTTTGATGTCTCCCTCGAGCGTCAGGTTGTACCCAAGCGTCTCGGAAGGCGCATCGAACTTTCCGTCCCAGGAGGACTGCTGCACGGTGCGCAGGTAATGGCTGCTCACGACGAAGGGAGCGCCGCCGAACACCGGCGAGCTCCCGTAATAGGCCGCGGCATCGGGGGACGCCGCGGTGAGCTGGAAGAAGGCCGGTGCACCGTTGCGCCGGTTCCAGTCGAAGGCGAAGGAAGCGCGAAAGCGCTCGGTGAAATCACCCGTGAGCGCCAGCCACACGGCGTTGTTGTCGAAGGCGCCGGGGTCGTAGTCGCTGGGAGCCAGGGTGTTGTCCACGTAGCCGTCGCGCTCGCGATGGAGATAGGCGACTGCCGCTTTTACCGGGGAGCCAAAGAGATAGCCCGTATCGAGCCGCGTGCGGGTGTACCAGTCGTTGAAGCGCCCGTAGCCGAGCTTCTCATCGATTCCGAACGCGTCGGCCGGTTTCTTCGAGACCAGCTGCACCGCGCCGCCCGTGGTGTTGCGCCCGAAGAGCGTGCCCTGGGGGCCGCGGAGCACTTCGACCCGCTCGAGATCCACCAGATCGAACACCGCACCGTTCGTACGAGCGATGTAGACGCCATCGAGATAGAGTCCCACGCCCTGTTCGGCCGTCGCCGCCGGCTCGGTCTGACCGATGCCGCGAATCTGAATGGATGTCGATGTAGTGCTCGCGGTCTGGTGCGCAATCGTAAGATTCGGCGCCAGTTCGGAGACTCTCGTGACGTCCTGGATGTTGAGCTTGTCGAGGAGCTCGCCGGTGACCGCGGTAACGGCGACCGGCGTCTCCTGGAGGGATTCCTCCTTGCGCCGCGCAGTTACGGTCACTTCCTGTAGGCTGAGCCCGCCTTCCTGGGAATCAACTGTCTGTGCTCGGGCCATATGGACCGAGCCGAGGCCTCCGATCGCCCCCCAGACACATGAAACCAGAATCGAAAAAACGCGCTTGTCAAACATTGAGACTCCTCGAAATCCTGTCGGTGGTACATGCTACGGGCGTATCTATTCAGCTGCGCTTTGCCTGCCGTTGGTGTATCTCGCGCCAGCGCCCCAGCATCCCGCGCATCTTCATGGGATCGTAAATATCCTCCTTGAACCGCCACTGATTCCCACCACCGTACTTCATGCGGCTGAAGCTGCGCGTCTGCAGAATCTCGCCGTTACCCGGATCCTGCATCTGATTGAGACACTCGAAGACAACCCAGCCGCGATCGGGGTCGATCACGTGCCAGCTGACGGGGAAAGGCCGCATGTGCCGGTTGGGGTAAGCCCCGGCCAGCCCTTCGAGCCAGCTCGATACCGCCACGCGTCCACGCACTTCTTCCTGCCAGCCATTGTTGAAGCCGAAGCCGAGCTCGCGATAGACGACGTCATCGGTGAAGCACTGCGCCAGCGCCTCTGGCCTGCCCGTGGCGAAAGCACGCTGGCAGCTCTCGACGTAGCCGTCGAAGGCCGCATCGAGCTCTTCCCGGGGCCAGCGTTGGGTGACTTCCTCCTCGCTGTCCACGAGGCGCTTGCCCCAAGCCATGTCGATGGGCAGCAGCGGCGTACCGGCCGCCGCGGCCTTCTCACGCGCCCGCAGCCAGTGAGCCATGATAGCCCGCATGCGCAGCGGATTGTAGATGTCCGCTTCGTAACGCCAGCGACGATTCCCACCATAGATGAGGTGGGAGTAGTTCTTCTCCTCGAAGACCTCTCCCGTGCCGGGATCGCGCATGCGATTGCGCCATTCGCACACCGCCCAGCCTCGCTCCTCGTCGATGATGTACCAAGGCACGGGCCAATACTTCATCGCATCCTGAGGATGTATGGCGTTGTGGCCCTCCATCCACGCACGCACGGCGTCCAGGCCGCGGATTTCTTGGTCCCAACCGTTGTTGAAACCGAAACCGAGATCGTGCCAGACCACGTCGTTGGTATAGCACTTGTACCAGTCGGAAAGATCCCGTGGATCGGACGCGAAGCAGTAATCGGTCACCTCGAAGAGATACAGCAGCGCATCTTCGAGCTCTGCTCTGGACCATTGAGCCATTGCGGTTTACCTCGATCTCCGTGGAGATGGGTATGCTAGGTTGAGATAGCTAGCGCGCGACAGGACCCAAGCTGATCAGCGGCCGGACAATTTCGGCCGCTCGAAACGAAGGGCGTACCTTATTCGCCGTGGACGGTGTCTGGGAGGGCGAGGGCTTCGGGCGCGCAGCCGGCCATGCGGCGATACGGGAACTGTTCGCGGGCTTTCGACGCAATGTGAAGTTCTCGCATCATCTCGTGATGAACCCGCGGCTCGAGGTGCAAGATGACGTGGCGCGTGGCGTCTGGCAGTTCCTCGGCGCTTTCGCGTTTCGCGAGCCTCGCGAGGCGCGCTGGATCGCCCTGCGCTACACGGACGACTGTGCCCGCGTCGACGGGGAGTGGAAGCTGCAGCATCTGCGCGCCGAGCTGCGCATGCGTGCGCGGCCCGGTGAAGACTGGACCGTGCCACGCTGATCTGCAGCAAGCGCACGGGGCGTCGCAGGTGTTAGGGTGTGATCACGGCCAGATCAACGGGAGATGAATGGCATGAAGCGACTTGCGGGAAAGGTTGCGCTCGTCACCGGCGCGGGTCAGGGTGTCGGCCAGGGCATTGCGCTCGCGCTCGCAGCGGACGGAGCGCGCGTTGCGCTCGCTGGCCGCACGGTTTCCAAGCTGGACAACACGCGCCAGCAGATCGAGGCACGCGGTGGCGAGGCGTTCGGTATCGAATGCGATGTGAAGCACCCCGAGTCGCTCGAGCGTTGTGTGCAATCGGTCGTGAAGCACTTCGGCGGGCTCCAGATCCTCGTGAACAACGCGCAGGAGGTGCCACTCGGAACCTTGCAGCAGGTCACCGATGAGGCCTTCGAGGCCGGCTGGAGTTCGGGCCCCCTGGCGACCTTCCGGCTGATGAAGTTGTGCTATCCGCATCTCAAGGGTGACGGCAGCATCGTGAACCTCGCGTCCGCAGCGGGGTTTCGCTGGGATTCGAGCGGCTACTGCGCCTACGGGGCCGTCAAGGAGGCCATCCGCCAGCTCACCCGTGGCGCCGCCTGCGAATGGGCGCGGGACGGTATCCGTACGAACGTGATCCTGCCGCTCGCCGAATCGGAAGCGCTCCAGGGTTGGGCCGCGGCGCGTCCGCAGGAAGCGGCCGCCTATTTCGCCACCATTCCCATGCAGCGTGTGGGCGCCTGCGAGGCCGATATCGGGCACTTCGTCGCGACGCTGTGCAGCGATGACTGCCGCTATGTCAACGGCCAGAGCATTGCTCTCGACGGCGGCCAGGCATTTCTCGGCTGATGAGCGCAGTCGTTCCGCGCGGAATCAGGCAGGGCAAGCTCGATCGGCGCAATGCCGTCGCGGCCAGGTTCCTCGTATCCTCGACCTTCACGCTGGCCGATCTGATCGAATCGGGCGTGCACGAGCACCCGGGGCGGGTGCTGCTCCACTACGGCGCCCGGGCGTGGTCCTGTGCCGAGGTCAACACCGAGGTCAATCGATGGGCACATGCGCTGCATGCGCTCGGCGTGCGCCGGGGCCAAGTCGTGGCGCTTGCACTCGAGAACAGGCCCGAATTCGTCTTCGCGTGGTTCGCACTCACCAAACTCGGTGCGGTGGCCGCTTTTCTCAACACGCAGATCGGCGGGCGTGCGCTCGCGCACGCCCTCGAGGTGACCGGGGCGCAGCGCGCGATCGTCGGTGAGGAGTGCCTGCCCGCTTTCGATACACCCGAGATGACCGAGCGGATAGGAAATGGAATGGACGCCTCCCACTTTGAGCGAGGCGTGATCGGCAGGTAGTGCGGGGAGTGAGGCGGACCCGCCGGTACCGACGGCATCGAAGTGCCTCAGGTAGAAGATTGCGATCCTCACCGGCAGCCGGAGGGTCCGAGATGCAGCGTAGCGTGGTCGGCGTGGATATCGCAAAGCGCGTGTTTCAACTGTACTGGGTCGAGATGCAGAGCAGCCAGATCAAGAGTTTGCAGCTGAGGCGAGAGAAGTTTCTCGAACACTTTGCGAACCGCGCATCATGCCTGATCGGCATGGAGGCCTGTGGCGGTTCGCAACACTGGGCCCGCGAGCTGCAGAATCTCGGACACGAGGTCAAGCTCCTGTCAGCGCGGATGGTGAAGACCTTTGTGGGCGGGAACAAGAACGATGCAGCCGATGCGTGCGCGATCTGGACCGCTGTGCAGCAGCCGGGCATCAAGGCGGTCGCCATCAAGAGCGAGGGACAGTAGGCGGTGCTGGCGCTGCGCCGCATGCGGGCGCAGCTGGTGAGATTCCGCACCGCCCAGGTCAACGGGCTGCGCGGCCTTCTGGCCGAGTACGGCGAAGTGATGCCGCAGGGCCGCGCCGGGATCCGGCGCGATGTCCCCGCCGCCCTGGGGTGGCTGGCAGAGCGTCTACCGGCGGTGGTGATCGATACGCTGCGAGAGCAGTACGCGCGTATCGGCGAGCTCGATGAGCAGGTGCAGCAGATCGAGCAGCGACTGCAACACTGGCATCGCCAGGATGCGGCCAGCCGGCGTCTGACCGCGGTCCCTGGCGTGGGCGTACTGGGCGCCACCGCGGCGATTGCCACAGTGGGTGATGCCAACGTGTTCAAGTCCGGCCGCGAGTTTGCCGCGTGGCTCGGCCTCGTGCCGCGGCAAAGCGGTACTGGCGGTCGCGTACGGCTGCTCGGTATCAGCAGGCGCGGCGATCCGTACCTGCGAACCCTGTTGATCCACGGTGCACGCGCCGTGCTGACGCACAGCAAAGCGCCGCCCGAGTGGGCGCGGCAACTGGTCGCGCGACGGCCGAAGAACGTGGCGATCGTCGCGCTTACCAACAAGATGGCGCGCACGATCTGGGCACTGCTGGCCCACCAGCGCGAGTATGAGCCTCAGTACGGGGTCGAGCGTAAGCGTTATCTAATGGCGATGCTCGACGTCAACTCTCGGGCTCCCGGCGGTCTGCTTGGCTTGCATTGCGAACATCGATCACTGTTGGGTCCATGGTCATCTTCGCGGTCGACGTCGGTCGCCGCAGGATGAGGTTCAAGAGTGACGGGTTGCAGGCGCTGGTGCGCCACGCGATGGGCCGCGAGCCGTTCGATGGAGCGCTCTATGTGATCGTGAACCGGCGCGCCACACAGCGGAAGTGCCTGTACTTCGACCGCAGCGGCTTTTTGCATCTGGGCGAAGCGGCTCGAGGCCGGTCGGTTCGTCAGTGACTGGCGCCGCATCCACACGCGCGAGATGGACTGGACGGCGCTCAAGTTGCTGCTCGAGGGGCTGGAAGGAAGGCGCGTTCGCAAGCGCTTCGCACTGCCGCCAGAAGTGACGAAAACCTGTAAACAAAGCACTTGGACGCACCCGAATGACGGTGTGGAAGCCGGCGAGCGGGTGGGTTCATGCTGCACTGTTTCAACGGGTGAGAGTCCCGTCCCGGTAAGCGCCGAAGCGCCGGGGAGCAGGCCCCACGAGGAGCGCGAGAGCGCTCGATCGCGAGCGAGGCGCCGAAAGCCTGTGCAGGTAGGCAGGGAGCGAAACGATGGGCCGCAACGAGCAGGTACAGGCCGCGCTCATCAAAGATTTTTCTTGGTCTATCTGTGGGTTTGGCGTAGCGAATCTGGCTGTCAGTAAGCATTTTAGGGTATCTCCCGTTACTGCCGGAGCCGATACCTCGACACGTACCTGCACCGGGTTGAGACATACCGAGAGCTTATGAAACGTGCCAAAACCGAAAACCCCGGGATTTACGGCATTTTCAGCGCATTCCAGGACAATCTGAACCGATGTGATATCGGAAACTGGCGGAGAGAGAGGGATTCGAACCCTCGAAGGGCTTTTGGCCCTTACACCCTTAGCAGGGGTGCGCCTTCGACCACTCGGCCATCTCTCCGGTGCGCTGGGAGGGGCGCATCATACTGGCCGGGGTCGGGACAGGCAAAATCTCAGCCGACGGCGTACTCGGCGTCGTTGTCGGCGGCGTCGCCTTTTTCTTCGCGCTGGATGCGCTCGTAGATCTCTTCGCGGTGCACCGATACGTCCTTGGGCGCGCTCACGCCGACACGGACCTGGTTGCCCTTGACACCGAGCACCGTGACCGTGACTTCGTCACCGATCATCACGGCTTCACCGACGCGTCTCGTCAGAATCAGCATTGCGGAAGTCCTCCATGGAAAAGCGTCAGTTCGCTGCAATGTATCCGCAACGTTCTCCAGCGAATATCAGAAAAACCCCTAATGTGCGGACAGTGAGAACGCCTCGTGGGTTTCCCGCACGGCGCGCTCGAGTTGCGATTCCGCAAGCAGCACGGAGACGCGGATCTCGGACGTCGACACGAGCCGCACACCGATGCCCGCTTTCGCCAGAGTCGAGAAGAGCTTTGCGGCGACGCCTGCGTGGGAACGCATGCCCACGCCTACGATGGACATCTTGGCGACCCGATCGGTTCCCTCGACACGCGCAGCGGGCCAGTCAGCGGCGCCGCTGCGGGTGAGTTCGACTGCGCGGTCATAATCACTGCGATGGACCGTGAACGCGAAATCGGCCGTGCCATCCTCGTTCGAGGCAAGCACGATCATGTCGATCTCGATGCCGGCGTCAGCGACGGGCGCGAGCAGGCGGTGGGGCGTTTCGGGCGTATTCGGCACGCCACTCACCACGATCTGCGCCTCGTCGCGATTGAACGCGATGCCTGAAACTACAGGTGCTTCCACACGCGGGTCCTCCCGGTCGATCAAGGTTCCTGGGCCGTCACCGTGGCTCGCGGCGACACGCAACGTGATGCCGTACTTCGCGGCAAACTCCACCGCCCGCAGGTGCAGCACCCGCGAGCCCTGCCCTGCAAGCTCGAGCATCTCGTCGAACGACAGCCGCTCGAGCCGGCGCGCCTCCGGCACCATGCGCGGATCCGTGGTGTACACGCCGTCGACGTCGGTCAGGATCTGGCATTCGTCGGCCTTCAGGGCAACAGCGAGCGCCACGGCTGTCGTGTCGGAGCCGCCACGGCCGATCGTGGTGATCGCGCCCGAGGTGTCGATCCCCTGAAAGCCTGCGACGACCGGCACGATACCCGCATCGAGGGCCATCATGAGTGCAACCGTTTCGACTTCCTCGATGCGCGCGCGCCCATGCGCGCTCGTCGTGCGGATGCGCACCTGGGCGCCCGTGAACGAGCGCGCCGCCACGCCGCGGGCCCGCAAGGCCATCGCGAGCAGCGCGATCGATACCTGCTCGCCGGTTGCGAGCAGGGCATCCAGTTCCCGCGGGTCGGGGGTGGCGCACAGCGCGCGTGCCATGTCGACCAGGCGGTCAGTCGCGTCGCCCATGGCCGAGACAGCGACCACGACCCGATCGCCCCGCTCGCGCACCGCAGCGACGCGCGCCGCGACCTTGTGGATCAGCTCGAGCGAGCCGACCGACGTGCCGCCGTACTTCTGGACGATCAGCGCCACGGGCGGGCGCCGCTACGCGCCGAGCTTCGAACGGACGAAATCGGCGACGCTGCGCAGCGCTTCCGGCAGCGCCGCAGGGTTCGAGCCCCCCGCTTGCGCGAAGTCGGGGCGTCCGCCGCCCTTCCCGCCGACCTTCGCTGCCACTACACCGACGAGCTCTCCCGCCTTGACGTGCTTTGTCTGATCCGCAGTGACGCCAGCGACGAGCACCACCCTGGCGGGGCTTTCCACCGAGGCAAGTACGACGATCGCGGACTTCAGGCGATCCTTCAGCTGGTCCACCGCGCTGCGCAGCGCGCCGGCGTCGGCGCCATCGATCTGTGTGGCGACGACCTTCACACCACCCACATCGACCGCGCCTGCGGCGAGGTCGATGCCCTGCCCCGAGGCGAGCTTGTCCTTGAGTCCGCGCACTTCCTTTTCCAGCTCGCGCACGCGATCGAGGGTGGCGCGCAGCTTCTCGCCGACATCTTCGCGCGTGCCGCGCACGAGTCCCGCGAGGTCGCGCAGCAGATCATCGTCCGCTTCCATGAACCCGACCGCTGCGGCGCCTGTGATGGCCTCGATGCGCCGCACGCCCGCGGCCACGCCGCCTTCGCTCACGATCCTGAAGAGACCAATGTCGCCGGTACGCGCGACATGGGTGCCGCCGCACAGTTCCGTCGAGAAATCACCGAGCTTCAGCACCCGCACATGGCTTTCGTACTTCTCGCCGAAGAGCGCCATCGCGCCCGATGCCACGGCGTCGTCGTAGGCCATCACGCGGGTGTCGGCGGCAGCGTTGCCGCGAATCTGCGCATTCACGAGCTGTTCGATGTCGCGCAGCTCCGCCGGCGTGACGGCCTGGAAATGGGCGAAATCGAAGCGCAGCCGGTCGGGCGCGACGAGCGACCCCTTCTGCTGCACGTGAGTGCCGAGCCGCTCGCGCAGCGCCGCGTGCAGCAGGTGGGTGGCAGTGTGATTCAGGCGGATCGCCTGGCGGCGATCCGCGTCGACTTCGGCTGCGAGCGTATCCCCGGTCCGGATCGTGCCCGACTCGAGCACGCCGATATGCGAGATGGCCGCGCCGCGCTTCTGCGCGTCGCTGACGACGAAGCGCGTGGCCGCGCCTGCAAGGACGCCGGTGTCGCCGACCTGTCCGCCCGACTCGGCGTAGAACGGCGTACGATCGAGCACCACCTCGCCCTGCTCGCCCGCGACGAGGGAAGCAGCTTGCGCACCGTCCTTGAGGATCGCAACGACCTGGCCGCGATCGGCCACACCCTCATAGCCCAGGAACTCGGACTTGGCGTCGATCTTCGCGCCGCCGCGCAGATCGACACTGAACTTGCTCGCCGCGCGCGCACGTTCCCGCTGTGCCTCCATCGCAGTCTCGAAGCCTGCCTGGTCGATCGAGAGACCGCGCTCGCGCGCAATGTCGGCCGTCAGGTCCACGGGGAAGCCGTAGGTGTCGTAGAGGCGGAACACCGTCTCGCCATCGATCACCTTCGC
>CAUJHX010000022.1 GCA_963204795.1 Pseudomonadota bacterium
CGCACCCAGATCCTTGAACTGCTGGTGCCCCACGGCGAGCACCACGGCGTCGTAGGCGCGCGCCTTCGGTGCCTTCACCGGCTTGATGCCGTACTCGTGCTGCGCCTCGCGCGAGTCGACCCACGGGTCGTGCACGTCGACTTGCGCGCCGAACTTCTCCAGCTCGCGCACCACATCGACCACCTTGGAATTGCGGATGTCGGGGCAGTTCTCCTTGAACGTGAGCCCGAGCACGAGCACTTTCGAGCCCTTCACGTGGATGCGCCGGCCCGTCATGAGCCGCGCGACCTCGCCCGCGACATAGAGCGCCATGTTGTCGTTCAGGCGCCGACCCGCGAGGATCATCTCGGGGTGGTAGCCGATCTCCTGCGCCTTGTGGGTGAGGTAGTACGGGTCGACGCCGATGCAATGTCCGCCGACGAGGCCCGGGCGAAAGGGCAGGAAGTTCCACTTGGTGCCGGAAGCGAGCAACACCTCTTCGGTGTCGATGCCGAGGCGGTTGAATATCAGAGCGAGTTCGTTGATCAGCGCGATGTTGACGTCGCGCTGGGTGTTCTCGATGACCTTGGCGGCCTCGGCCACCTTGATGCTCGACGCCTTGTGGGTACCGGCGGTGATGATCGAGCCGTAGAGCTTGTCGACGAACTCGGCCACTTCCGGCGTGGAACCCGAAGTCACCTTCCTGATGGTCGTGACGCGATGCTGCTTATCACCCGGGTTGATGCGCTCGGGGCTGTAGCCCGCGAAGAAATCCTTGTTGAACGTGAGACCCGAGACCCGCTCGAGCACCGGCACGCACTCCTCTTCCGTGCAGCCCGGATAGACGGTCGATTCGTAGATCACGATATCGCCCTTCTTCAGCACCTTGCCGAGCGTCTCGCTCGCCTTGACGAGCGGCGTGAGATCGGGCCGCTTGTAGTTGTCGATCGGGGTCGGCACCGTGACGATGAACACGCGGCACTTGCGCAGCGCCGCGAGTTCGGACGTGAAGGACAGCCGCTTCGAGGCTTTCAGCTCCGCGCGCGAGACCTCGAGCGTGCTGTCCCGGCCCTTCGAGAGCTCGGAGATGCGCTCGGGCTTGATGTCAAAGCCGACGGTCTCGTAATGCTTGCCGAACTCGACCGCGAGCGGCAGCCCCACATAGCCGAGGCCGACCACACCGATCCGACACTTGCGCAGGCTGACCATAGACCCTCGAACGCCCAAAAAGCGGATTATTGATGGTTTGCTGCAGGCCGAACGCGATCCAGGTCGCATTGCCGGAAGACGCAGCGGCCACCGCTCGCCTTGGCGATCAGGTCGAGCATGCGCTCGTGATCGGCGAGCTCTTCGGCGGTCGCGACCCTCACCACGAGACCGGCAGCCGGACGGACCAGCGCCTGCACGTTGCGACCTTCGGCGCCCGCAGCAGCCGGGCTGCGACCTGCATCGAGCGCGAGCGTGCTCTGCCCGCCCGTCATGGCGAGATAAACGTCGGCCAGGATGCGGGCATCGAGCAGCGCCCCATGCAGCTCGCGGTGCGAGTTGTCGATGCCGTAGCGTTTGCAGAGCGCATCGAGATTGTTGCGCTGGCCCGGGTGCATCTCGCGGGCCAGCGCGAGCGTGTCGAGCACGGTGCAGAAACTCGCGACGCGGTGTGCCAGACCCACCGCTTCGGGCAGGCGAGCGAGTTCGGCATCGAGGAAGCCGACATCGAAGGAGGCGTTGTGGATCACGAGTTCGGCGCCTGCGAGAAAGTCGAGCAGCTCTGCAGCGATCTCTGCGAAACGCGGTGCGCTCGCGAGATCGGCGCTCGAGATCCCGTGCACGGCCTTCGCGCCCTCGTCGATCTCGCGCTCGGGATTGAGATATTTGTGGAATCTGCGGCCGGTGGCGCGCCGGTGGACCAGCTCGATCGCGCCGATCTCGATGATGCGGTGACCGCGCTCGACTTCGAGGCCGGTGGTTTCGGTATCGAGGACGATCTGGCGCATCGCGCGGGATTCTACTCGAAGCCGCCGGCGAGCATCGCATCGATCGCCTGGTTGGCAAGCCCGTCGACGCGCTCGTTGCCGGGGACACCCGAATGCGCCTTCACCCAGTGCCACTCGACCCGGTGGCGGCTCGCCGCGGCATCGAGCGCTTCCCACAGGTCCTGGTTCTTGACGGGCTTTCTCGCCGCGGTCTTCCAGCCCCGCGCTTTCCACGCCGGCAGCCATTCGCTGATGCCACGCCGCACGTATTCCGAGTCTGTATAGAGCTTGACGGCGACCGGACGCTTCAGCGCCTCGAGGGCGCGGATCACCGCCGTGAGCTCCATGCGGTTATTGGTGGTCGCCGCGTCGGCGCCCGACAGTTCCCGCACGTGCTCACCGCTCGACATCAGCACGCCCCATCCACCGGGACCCGGATTGCCGCGACAGGCGCCGTCGGTATAGATCGTGACGGCGCTCACGAGCGCGTGCGCGACGTCGGCTTGACGAGACTGCCGATGACGGCAGCGCGCTCACGGGGTCGTATCCTGATCGGTGTCATCGTGTAAACGCGTTTGCGGGCCTTGAGGATGTAAGCGCTGTGCAGGTAGTGACGCGAGGCAATGATCTCGTAGCCAAGGAGCGCGAGCCAGTCGCAGATACGCCGCTCCGCGATGAGATTCCTGACACCAGGCGGAAAGCGGCCGCGCGACAGGCGCGAGCGCATCCCCCACAGACTCCACGGGCGCAGACCAACGATGATCAGCTGGCCTTCGCCGACCAGCACCCGGTCCGTCTCGCGGATCATCGCCTTCGGATCGGGCAGGAACTCGAGCGTGTGGGGCAACAGGACCGCATCCACTGTGCCACTCGCGATCGGCAGCTGCGGCAGACGCGTGACCAGGTTGACACCCTCGACGACACGCTCGGCGATGAGGGTCTGCTGTCGCGTGCGCGACGCATGGATCAGCCCACGGGAAGGCCCCCAGAGGCCTACCTGCAACAGTTCCCAGCCAAACACATCGTCGAGAACTTCCCCGAGCAGCGTGGTCTCGGCTTCGAGCAGCGAAGCACCGGGCGCATCCTGCAGCCAGGAATCGAGCGTGGAGGGACCAGGGGCCATGCCTAACGTGAACCTCGACACAAAAATGCTAGCCAATATGTGAACTTACAGGTTAAATACACCGTTTCAAGGGGGTACTTTAGGGCGGCTGCCGCCTTTCTCGGACGGGGGACTCTTGTTGAAACAGTTAATGGGCCTGCTGGCCGCCCTCACGCTGACCGCTTGCGCCACCGTACGCGAAGCTCCGCCCGCCGCGCCGGCCCCCGCGATCGCACCGGCAGCTACTGCCCCTCAGCCCGAGACGCTGATCGCCCCGGCTCCGGAAGTGCCGGTCACGGTGGTCGGGATCACGCCGGAAAAATACGCCGACCTCTTCGATCGCATCCGTGCCGGCTACCAGCTCCCGGACGCTGATTCGGCTTCGATCGATCGCGAATTCCGCTGGTACGCGAACAACCCCGAATACCTCGACCGGGTGTTCGGGCGCGCCGGCCCGTATCTCTATCACATCGTGGGTGAGATCGAAGCCCGCCAGATGCCGCTCGAGCTCGCGCTCCTGCCGGTGGTCGAGAGCGCGTTCGAGCCGTACGCCTATTCGCGCGCCCGCGCCTCGGGACTCTGGCAGTTCATCCCTCCCACCGGCTCCCGCTTCGGCCTGAAGCAGAACTGGTGGTACGACGGTCGCCGCGATGTCACCGAATCGACCCGGGCGGCGCTCGATTACCTGCAATTCCTGCACGACGAATTCGACGACTGGTTGCTCGCAGTCGCCGCGTACAACTGCGGCGAAGCCAATGTCGCACGCGCCGTAAGAGCCAACGCCGCAGCCGGCCGCCCGACCGATTTCTTCTCGATCAGCGCGCGCCTGCCGAAGGAGACGCGCGCCTACGTGCCGAAGCTGCTCGCGATGGCGCGGCTCTTCCTCTCGCCGCAGGACTACGGCATCGAGTTCAGCACGCTGCCGAACGAGCCCTATTTCGTCAGCGTCGATACGCTCGGCCAGATCGACATGAAACTCGCCGCAGACCTCGCGGGCATCTCCTACGACGAGCTGTACACGCTGAATCCTGCGTTCCACCGCTGGGCCACCGACCCCGCCGGGCCACACCGCCTGCTGGTGCCGACCGATACCGCCGAGCTCTTCACCGAGAGCGTGCGCCAGCTCACGCCGGACGAGCGGATGCGTGTCACACACCACCGCGTGCGACCGGGCGACACGGTGGCGGAAATTGCGCGCGACTATCACACGCAGACGCACGTGATCCGCGAGCTGAATGACCTGCCGGCGACGGCGAAGCTCGTGGTGGGCGACGATCTGCGGGTTCCCTCGGGCGTCACTGAATTACCCGCGAAGGTGCAGCTCGCGGCATTGCGGGTCGATCGCGGCACGCGCGCACGGGGCAGCGTGCATGTCGTGCGGCGCGGCGACACGCTGTCGGCGATTGCGCGGCGCAATCGCATGAACGTGCGCACGCTCGCGGCATTGAACAACATGAGCGTCAACGACACGATCCGGGCGGGGCAGCGTCTCGTCGTCAACCGATCAGGCGCAGGCGCGGCGGCGCCGCGCAGCGCCGCCACAGCATCATATGGCAGCGGCTCGGGCAGTGGCGGCTCGAGCTACACGGTCCGTCGTGGCGACACACTCTGGGACATCGCCAAGCGCTTCGGCGTCTCGGTCTCGCAGATCGTGGCGTGGAACGGCCTGTCCGGCAATTCCATCAAGCCGGGCCAGAAACTCACCGTCAAGAAAACTCCGGGTTAGCAAATGGGCTTCATGACCGGCAAGCGCGCGCTCATCGTGGGCGTCGCGACAGATCGATCCATCGCCTGGGGCATCGCGAAGGCGATGCACCGGGAGGGCGCAAAGCTCGCGATCTCCTACGCGAACGACAAACTGAAGGAGCGCGTGCTGCCACTCGCGGCCGAGGTCGGTGCGCTCACGCTGCCGCTCGACGTTACGGTCGATCGCGAGATAGAGGGCGCCTTCGAGCTCCTGAAGCGCGAATGGGGCGGCCTCGACGTGCTCGTCCACGCGGTCGCCTACGCGCCGCGCGAGGCGCTCACGGGTGGCTTCGTCGAAGCGACGTCGCGCGAATCATTCCGCATGGCGCACGACATCTCGAGCTACAGCCTCACGGCGCTCGCGCGTGGCGCGGCGCCGCTCATGAAGGGTGGCGGTTCAATCATTACGCTCAGCTACCTCGGCGCAGTGCGTTCGGTGCCGAGCTACAACGTGATGGGCCTCGCCAAGGCGAGCCTCGAAGCGAACGTGCGCTTCCTCGCCGCCGACATGGGCCCCGCGGGCATTCGCGTGAACGGCATCTCTGCCGGGCCCATCAAGACGCTCGCCGCGGCCGGCATCCCGGGGCTTCGCAAGATGCTGGGCCGTGTCGCGGATGTGGCGCCCCTGCGCCGCAACGTAACGCTCGAGGATGTGGGCAACGCCGCCGCGTTCCTCTGCTCCGACCTGTCCGCCGGCATCACCGGCGAGATCCTCTACGTCGACTGCGGCTACAACACGGTGGGGATGAGCTTTCCGCTGGAGGCGGAGGGCTGAGCGGGCCGCGGGCATCGGGCGGCGAGCTACGGGCCCGCGATTCCGGCGCGCAGCGCGCAGCCCGTAGCCCGTAGCGCGTAGCCCATCGCTCGCGGCTTATTCAAACGCCTTCGGGTTCACCGTCACGCTCGCCCGCCGCCGCGCCTCTTCGATATACGCGAGGATGTCGGCCGTACCCAGCTGCGAGACGAGCTGCCCCATGCGCTCCTGGCGCGCGTCGGCCGAGAGTGGCACGGGATCCGCGCGTACTTTCGACACCTCGACCACCGCAATACCCCCGGTCACCGGCACGCCCTCGTAGAGCGGCTTGCCTTCAGGTCGCGGCAACGAAAACACACTGGTGCGGACCTCGGACGGGACCGACGGATCGGTACGCGCGATATAGCGCGGCCCCTCGATCTTGCGTCCCGCGAGCACGACGCCAAAGCCTTCGCCCGCCTGCAGGCGCTTGAGCGCTGCGTCGGCGGCGGCCTTCGCGGCAGCGAGCCCCTGCTCCTGCTTCATCGCGGTGACGATCGCGGCCTGCACTTCCGGGAGGGGCCGCGCGGCGGGCTTGCGGTGCTCTAGCACCTTCACGACGACGAGCCTGTCCTCGCCGAGCGCCACGGGTCCGCCCACCCGGCCCTGATTGAGCACCGTGTCGCCGAACACCACGTCTTCGAGTGCCGGGCTGTTGCCGAGCACGCCGCCGCCCTTGCCGCGCTCGAAATCCTCGACCACGCCCGTGGCGAGCCCGAACTCCTTCGCGAGCGACTCGAGCGTCACGCCCGGCTGCTCGAGCCGCGTCTGCAGCTGCTCCTGCGCGTCACCGAAGCGATCGGCCGCCTGGTCGCGCCGGTATTGCGCCTCGAGCTCCGGGCGCGCCTCCTCGAAGGATTTCGTCTTGCCCGGCTGGATCGCCTCGAGCTGGATCACGTGATAACCGTACTGCGACTTGACCGGCCCGCGGGTCTCGCCGACTTTCATGCTGAACACCGCATCCGCGAAAGGGGCGACGAAAGTCGAACGCGTCGCGAAGCCGAGATCGCCGCCCTTGTCCGCCGAGACCGTGTCTTTGGAAAATTCCTTCGCGAGCGCCCCGAAATCCTTGCCGGCCTTCAATTGCGCGAGCACATCCTGCGCGGTCTTCTCGTCGGCAACGAGAATATGGCGCGCCCGCCGGCGCTCGGGCTCCGCGTAGCGATCCTTGTTCTCCGCGTACAGCGCGCGCAGGTCGTCATCGACGACGGTGACTTGCGCCGCCACCTGATCGAGGCGCAGCTCCCCGTAGGCGAGGCGCACGGATTCGGTGGTCATGTAATTCTGCTGATGTGCGCCGTAGTACGCGCGCACCGCGGCCTCGTCGATGCTCGCGGGCGCGAAATCCGCGGCCGGGAACAATACCCAGCTCGTCTCGCGCTGCTCGTCCTCAAGACCCACGATGCGCGTGAACTCCTTCGGGGTCACGAAGCCGGAAATGCCGATGGCACGCTGCAACTGCTGGCGGGTGAGCGAGCTGCGGAGGTCCGCCTCGAACCCCGCAACGGTGAGGCCCACCTGCGCAAGCCGTGCTTTCGCCACGGTGGCAGAGTACTTGCCGTCGACCTGAAACGCCGGCTCTTCCTGGATCGCATCCTTCAGCTGCTGATCGGTCACGCGATAGCCGAGCTCGTGGACGCGGTTGTCGATCATGGCGCGCCTGATCAGGCCCTCGAGCACGCTCTGTTGCAGCTGCGCGCGACGATCCTCCGGGATCTCGCCGCCGAACGCACGTGCGGCCTGCGCCTGCTGATCGAGCCAGGCCTGGCGCGCGGTCTCCAGGGGAATCTTCTCGCCATCCACCTTGGCGGCAAAAGCACTCTGGCCGATGCCGACGTCGACGATGCCGTAGGCGCCCCAGGCGACGAACACGAGCGAGATGGCGCCGAGAATCGAGTAACCGATGACACCGTGCAGATGGTCTCTGATCTTCTGAAGCATCGACTGGCCCCGTGGATGGCTGACGGCGGAGCGGACAGGGCTTGAATATGGACCCGGGCCCGACAATAAGGCGTGCAATTGTACTGGCAGGCGCAAGAACTGCCAGCGCCTCGGGCGGACTCACGTTGGGTTCAGGCAACTACGAGGGGGTTGACGATCCTGACGCCCGCGATCTCCTGGCCATCGTTCAGATCCTCGCTCAACAGCTGCTCGGCACCGACCTGCTCTGCCGCCGCAACGATCAGCGCGTCCCAGAAGGAGATCTGCACCAGTTCGGCGATATCCGTTGCCCGCAGGACAGTTTCAGCAGTCGTCGGCTCGCGCACCCATGCGCCGTAGGCACTGACGATCTCACGCGCCGTGGACCGCGCGACGCGGGTTGCAAGCTTGCGCGTCGCGTTGACGTAGAACTCCTGCAGAACCTGCACCGAGAGCCTGCCGGTGTCATTCTCCCAGAGCTGTCGCAACTTCCCGATGGCGCGGTCGCGCTTTTCGCCCGCATCAGCATCGTGGGCATAGACGAGAATGTTCGTATCAACGAAGACGATGGCGCTCATGAAGCTCATCGCGAGGCAGAGGCCGCCCCCCGAGCGACAGCGGAGCAGCGAACAGCGCCACAGCCCGCTTCCGGGCCGCCGCATAATGTGCATCCTCTGCGACCAACTCGCGCAATTCGTCTGCCAGGAGCGCACTCACACTGCACCCTTTACGGGCTGCGACGGCT
Organism: Pseudomonadota bacterium; assembly: GCA_963204795.1. GTDB lineage: Bacteria > Pseudomonadota > Gammaproteobacteria > Steroidobacterales > Steroidobacteraceae > CADEFQ01. The sequence goes on from CAUJHX010000022.1 coordinate 8,259, forward strand.
CGCGCCTTCTTCAGCAGGCCGGGCTCGATGGCAACGGTAATATTGTGCTTGATCGTCATTTCCGTGCCCGCCTCACGTTCACGTAAATTACGTGAACGCCGCGGCGCCGTCAACCGCTGCCACGGCAAGGGGCGCAGTCCTTTCGATGAGCCCGATGAGGCCTTGGCGCGATATAGGGAAAATGGCGGAGCGGACGGGACTCGAACCCGCGACCCCCGGCGTGACAGGCCGGTATTCTAACCAACTGAACTACCGCTCCACATGGTGGGTGCTGAGGGGATCGAACCCCCGACCCTCGCCTTGTAAGGGCGACGCTCTACCGCTGAGCTAAGCACCCTTCAAGCTTTTGAAGGGCGCGGATGATAGAGGATAGTCCGGCGTAGCGCCAGCGGTACGGGCAACGGGCGGCGGCCTCAATGCGCCTGCACGCCCCCCTTGCCGGCGCGCCGACCCGCGCGCCTCCCGGCGGCCTGCTTCGGATCGGCCGCGACGCTCTCGGGCGTCGCAGCAAGCGGCACCGGACGTGCGGCGAGCGCGATTTCCAGCACCTCGTCGATCCATTTCACGGGCTTGATCTTGAGATTGCCCTTGATGTTGTCGGGGATCTCGACGAGATCCTTCTCGTTGTCGATCGGGATCAACACCGTCTCGATGCCGCCGCGATGCGCGGCAAGGAGCTTTTCCTTGAGCCCGCCGATCGGCAGCACTTCGCCGCGCAGCGTGATCTCGCCGGTCATCGCGACATCGGAACGCACCGGGATCTTCGTCAGCGCCGAGACGAGCGCCGTGCACATGCCGATGCCGGCGCTCGGGCCGTCCTTCGGAGTGGCGCCCTCGGGCATGTGCAGGTGCACGTCGTGCTTCTGGTAGAAATCGGGCTCGATGCCGAGCACGTTGGCGCGGCTGCGCACCACGGTCATGGCGGCCTGGATGGATTCCTGCATCACCTCGCCGAGCTGGCCCGTGTGCTGCAGCTTGCCCTTGCCTGGCACCACCGCCGCTTCGATCGTCAGCAGCTCGCCGCCGACCTCGGTCCACGCGAGCCCGGTGACCTGGCCCACGCGGTTCTCTTCCTCGGCCTTGCCATAGCGGAAGCGGCGCACGCCGAGGAACTTCTCGAGGTTCTTCGAGGTGACCGAGACCGCCTTGTCCTTTTTCGCAAGGAGCTGCTGTTTGACGGTCTTGCGCGCGATCTTCGCGATCTCGCGCTCGAGGTTGCGCACGCCCGCCTCGCGCGTGTAGTAGCGCACGATGTCGAGCAGCGCCTCATCGGCGACCTTGAGTTCGTCGGCCTTCACGCCGTTGTTCTTCATCTGCTTCGGCACGAGATAGCGCCGCGCGATGTTCATCTTCTCGTCTTCCGTATAGCCGGGCAGACGAATCACTTCCATGCGATCGAGCAGCGGCGCGGGGATGTTGAGGCTGTTCGCCGTGCACACGAACATCACCTGCGAGAGATCGAAATCGACCTCGAGATAGTGGTCGTTGAACGCGGCGTTCTGCTCGGGATCGAGCACTTCGAGCAGCGCCGACGACGGGTCGCCGCGGAAGTCCATCGACATCTTGTCGACTTCATCGAGCAGGAAGAGCGGGTTGTGCACGCCCGTCTTCGCCATGTTCTGGATGATCTTGCCGGGCATCGAGCCGATGTAGGTGCGACGATGGCCGCGGATCTCGGCCTCGTCCCGCACGCCGCCGAGCGACATGCGCACGAATTTGCGGTTCGTCGAGCGCGCGATCGACTGGCCGAGTGAGGTCTTGCCGACGCCCGGAGGGCCGACGAGACACAGGATCGGGCCCTTCAGCTTGTCGACGCGCTGCTGCACGGCGAGATACTCGACGATGCGTTCCTTGACCTTCTCGAGGCCATAGTGGTCCTCGTCCAGCACTTTCTCGGCGCGCGCGATGTCCTTGATGACTTTCGTGCGTTTCTTCCAGGGCACCTTCACCAGCCAGTCGACGTAGTTGCGCACCACGGTCGCTTCCGCCGACATCGGTGACATCATCTTCAGCTTGCCGAGTTCCGCCATCGCCTTGTCGCGGGCCTCCTTGGGCATGCCGGCCTTCTGGATCTTCTGCTCGATCTCGGCGAGTTCGTTGGCGCCCTCCTCCATGTCGCCGAGTTCCTTCTGGATGGCCTTCATCTGCTCATTCAGGTAGTACTCGCGCTGGCTCTTCTCCATCTGCGACTTCACGCGGCCGCGGATGCGCTTCTCGATCTGCAGCATGTCCATCTCGCCTTCGATGGCGACCAGAATGTGCTCGAGGCGCGGTTTCACATCGAGGATTTCGAGGACCTTCTGCTTCTCGGGGAGCTTGAGCGCCATGTGCGCCGCCACCGTGTCGGCGAGACGGCCGGGCTGCTCGATGCCTGCGAGCGCCGTCAGGACCTCGGGCGGCACCTTCTTGTTGAGTTTCACGTACTGCTCGAACTGCGAGATCACCGAGCGACCGAGTACGTCCATCTCGCGCTCGTCGTAAGTCTCGCTGTCGGGGGCGAGCGTGACATCGCAGGCGTAGAACTCCCCGCCGTGGATCCGCTCGATGTGCGCCCGGTCGACGCCCTCGACCAGCACCTTGACGGTGCCGTCCGGAAGCTTCAGCAGCTGCAGGATCGTCGCGACGGTACCGATGCGGTAGAGGTCGTCGGCCTTCGGGTCGTCGACATCCGCCTGCTTCTGCGCGACGAGCATGATGCGCTTGTCCGCCTTCATCGCCACGTCGAGCGCCTGGATCGATTTCTCGCGCCCGACGAAGAGCGGAATCACCATGTGCGGATACACCACCACGTCCCGCAGCGGCAGGACCGGCAGGTTCTCGATGGCGGTGATCTTGGTCGTCGGGGAAGCTTCTGACACAGGGGGGCCCTCACGCAGCTGGCGGTTATAGTCTAGCTCACAGGTGGGGGCGCGCCGCCGTCATTTCAAGCCGCCCTGCGCCACGGGCGGTCATGGCCCGTCAGCTCGCGATGCCGTGCGCCCGACGCGGCGGCTCGTCGGCCTCGGACTTGTAGACGATGTACGGCTTTGTCTGACCGTCGATCACGGTCTCGTCGATCACGACCTTCGAAACACTGCGCAGCGAGGGCAGCTCGTACATGGTGTCGAGCAGCACTGTCTCGAGAATCGTGCGCAGCCCGCGTGCGCCGGTCTTGCGCTGCATGGCGCGCTGCGAGACCGCCTTCAGCGCGTCCTCGCGGAACTCGAGTTCCGCACCTTCCATCTCGAAGAGGCGCTTGTATTGCTTGGTGAGCGCATTCTTCGGTTCGGTCAGGATCGAGACGAGCGCTGCCTCGTCGAGTTCCTCGAGCGTTGCGACCACCGGCAGACGGCCGACGAACTCGGGGATGAGCCCGTATTTGATCAGGTCCTCGGGCTCGACTTCGTGGAACACGTCGGGGCCGCCCCTTGCGTTCATGTCGCGCACTTCGGAAGTGAAGCCGATGCCGCCCTTCTGGGTGCGGTTCAGGATGATCTTCTCGAGTCCCGAGAAAGCGCCGCCGCAGATGAAGAGGATGTTCGAAGTGTCGACCTGCAGGAATTCCTGCTGCGGGTGCTTGCGCCCGCCCTGCGGCGGCACCGAGGCGATCGTGCCCTCGATCAGCTTCAGCAGCGCCTGCTGCACACCCTCGCCCGAGACGTCGCGCGTGATGGACGGGTTGTCGGCCTTGCGCGAGATCTTGTCGATTTCGTCGATGTAGACGATGCCCGTCTGGGCCTTCTCCACATCGTAGTCGCACTTCTGCAGCAGCTTCTGGATGATGTTCTCGACATCCTCGCCGACATAGCCCGCTTCGGTGAGCGTGGTCGCGTCGGCGATCGTGAACGGGACATTCAGCAGGCGCGCGAGGGTTTCCGCGAGCAGGGTCTTGCCGCAACCGGTGGGACCGATCAGCAGGATGTTGCTCTTGGCGATCTCGACATCTTCCTTCGAGCGGCTCCCGCCCCCGCTGCGGGTCTGCAGTCGCTTGTAATGGTTGTACACGGCGACCGAGAGCACCTTCTTGGCACGCTCCTGGCCGATCACGTATTCATCGAGGACTTTCTTGATTTCGTGCGGCTTCGGCAGCTTGTCGCGCGCGCGGTCGGCGCGGTCTTCGAGCTCCTCACGGATGATGTCATTGCAGAGCTCGACGCACTCGTCGCACACGAACACTGAAGGGCCCGCGATCAGCTTCCTTACTTCGTGCTGGCTCTTCCCGCAGAAGGAGCAATAAAGCAGCTTGCCGTCGTCGTTGCGGCCGCGGGACTCGTCGGTCATTCAGGGGCACCTGTCGCCATCGTGCAGCGGTTTATAGCATGGGGTGAGCGGGGGCGCAAAACGCCCCAGTCACACCCAAGCCCTTGATTCATTTGGCGGGGGGAGCGGCCGGAGCGGGCAGGCGCTTGTCGAGCAGCTGATCCACGAGGCCGTAGGTGATCGCTTCCTCGCCACCCATGAAGTTGTCCCGCTCGGTGTCGAGCTGGATCTTCTCGATGGGCTGACCCGTGTGACGGGCGAGGATTTCGTTCAATCGCTCGCGCGTGCGCAGCATCTCGCGGGCCTGGATGCTGATATCGGTCGCCTGGCCCTGAAAGCCGCCCCAGGGCTGATGGATCATCGCGCGCGAATTGGGCAGCATGAAGCGCTTGCCCTTCGCACCGCCCGTCAGGAGCACGGCGCCCATGGAGGCGGCCATGCCGACGCAGATCGTGCTGACGTCGGGCTTGATGAACTGCATCGTGTCGTAGATCGCAAGGCCCGCGCTGACCGAGCCGCCCGGGGAATTGATGTAGAGCGCAATGTCCTTGTCCGGGTTCTCCGACTCGAGGAACAGCAGCTGCGCCACGATCAGGTTCGCCATGTAGTCCTCGACGGGACCCACGACGAACACCACACGTTCCTTCAGGAGGCGCGAGTAGATGTCGTAGGCACGCTCGCCGCGGGCGGTCTGCTCGACGACGATCGGCACCAGGTTCAGGGATTGCTCGTTCATGGGGCGCTATTCTGCCCGAACCGGGTCAGTTCCTTGAAGGTGGAGGGCTTGTCCGTAACCCGGGCGCGGGCGATCACCCAGTCCATCAGCTGCTCCTCGAGCACTGACGATTCAATCTGGCGCATCGCGTCCGCATTCTGTAAATACGCGCGGCGCATCTCGTCGGCGTTCGGATAGGCGTTCACGAGTTCTGACAGGCGCTCCTGCACGCGGGCACGATCGACCTTCAGCTCGGCGCCGCGCATCAGCTCCCCGATCACGAGCCCGAGCGCCACGCGGCGGCGCGCCGGCTCCAGGAACTGCTCGCGGGGCGGCAGCTGGCTCACGTCCTTCGCGCCCATGCGCCGACC
>CAUJHX010000023.1 GCA_963204795.1 Pseudomonadota bacterium
GAGAATTGTCTCGGTCAGCGCTGCGCCGAATGGTCGCGCTGCCACGTCGTTGCGGCACGGCGCGCGGCCAACGATGCCGATATCGTGATCGTGAACCATCATCTGCTGCTGGCGGACCTCGCGCTCAAGGAAGACGGCTTCGGCGACCTGCTCGGCACCGCTGACGCGGTGATCCTCGACGAAGCGCACCAGTTGCCTGATCTCGTGACCCAGTTCTTCGGCGTGGAAGTGTCGAGCCGGCAGATCGAACATCTCCTCGGCGATGCGCGCGCGGAACTCGCGCGCCAGGGAGGCGATGTCACCATCACCTCGATGTTGGGGACGGTGGAGGCAGCGCTCGCGGGGGCGCGCGACAGCCTGCCGGCGCGCGGCGCCGCTGCAAACGGCGCTGCGCGTGTGGCGTGGAACGATGCACCCGTGGCGCTCGAGTCGGCGCTCGATGCGCTCGCGGATGCACTCGAGACCCTGCACACGGGACTTGCGGCGGTGGGCGCGGAACCCGCACTTGCGCATTGCGCGGCGCGCGCCGCCCGACTGGCCGAGCTCATCACCCGCATCGCGCGCGCACGCGAGGATGAGGCCGCGCGCAGCATCGAGCGGGACGCGCGCGGCTTCGGGCTTTCGCTGCTGCCTTTCGATGTCGCGCCGCGCTTTCGTGCCATCGTGGAGGCGCGTCCCTGCGCATGGATCTTCACCTCGGCCACCCTGTCGATCGGTGAGGATTTCAGCCATTTCTCGCAGCGCCTGGGTCTCGGGTCCGCTGAAACACTGCAGATCGACAGTCCGTTCGACTTCGAGACGCAGGGCCTGCTGTATCTGCCAAAGGGCATGCCGGATCCCGCCTCCGCGGAGTATCTCGCCGCGGTGCTCGCCGAGGCGTTGTCGCTGATCGAAGCCGCGCGAGGTGGCGCGTTCGTGCTCTTCACGAGTCATCGCGCTCTGGCGCGGGCGGCGGAGCTGATCAGGGGGCGCCCTGACGGTCCGTTACCCTGGCCACTTCTCGTGCAGGGCAGCGCGCCGCGCGAGCAATTGCTGCGGGAGTTTCGCGAGCTCGGCAATGCGGTGCTGCTCGGCACGGCGAGCTTCTGGGAAGGAGTCGACGTGAAGGGTGAGGCGCTGCGCCTCGTGGTCATCGAGAAGCTGCCGTTCGCCTCGCCCGAAGACCCGCTGGTGAAGGCGCGCATCGCGCACCTCGAATCGACGGGCGGCAATGCGTTTCGCGACTACCAGCTGCCCGAAGCGGCGCTTGCGCTGAAGCAGGGGGTGGGTCGCCTGATCAGGAGCGAAGAGGATCATGGGGTCGTCGCGATCTGCGATCCGCGGCTCGTGTCGCGCAGCTACGGCCGCGTGCTGCGCGCCAGCCTGCCGCCGCTCACCGTCACGCGCGAGCAGGATGAATCGCGGCGCTTCCTCGCGCGTCACGCACCATGAAGATCCTCGCGCTCGACACGGCCACCGAGGCGTGTTCCGTCGCGCTCTGGATCGACGGCACCGTGCATGTCGATGCGATCGAGCTCGCGCGCGGCCATGCGCAGCGCATCCTGCCGATGGTCGATGCACTGCTCGAGTCGCACGCGCTGCGACTCGCGGATCTCGACGCCATTGCGGCGGGTTGCGGGCCCGGCGGATTCACGGGCGTACGGCTTGCGATCAGCGTGGCGCAGGGCCTGGCGCTGGGCGCCGATCTGCCGGCGGTCGGTGTCTCGAATCTCGCCGCTGTCGCTCAGGCCGTGCTCAGTCGGGAGGCTTCGGCGACCCATGTGCTCGTCTGCAACGACGCGCGCATGAAAGAGGTGTACACGGCGCTCTATCGGCGCGGCGAAGCGGGCCTCGCCGTGCTCGAGGGGCGGGAGCGCGTCACGCAGCCGGACCGCGTCGAGTTGCCGTCGGTAGATGGGCGGACAAGGCGCGTGATCGGCGCGGGGCGCGGGTTCAGAGCCTATCCGCAGCTGGTCGAGCGCTTGCGAGGCAGACTCGTCGCCATCGACGATGCCATCCTGCCGGCAGCGGGCGAGATCGGGTTGCTCGCGGCCGCAGCCTTCCGGGCAGGCGAGGCGGTCGCGCCGGAGTTGCTGCAGCCCGTGTACCTGCGCGATGACGTGGCGGTCCCGCCTGTCACCTTTCTGCAATAATCTCGCGCTTTAATGCACGGCATGACCGGCAAACAGATTCTGGTCGTCGAAGACGAGCAACCGATCCGGGAGATGATCGCATTCAGCCTGCGTCGTGCGGGATTCCTGGTGCGCGAAGCGGAGAACTGCCGCGTCGCGCGGGAGCAGCTCGTCGACAGGCGGCCCGACCTCGTGCTGCTCGACTGGATGCTGCCGGATATGAGCGGGCTCGAGCTCGCGAAGCTGCTGAAGCGCGACAAGGATACGCGCGAACTGCCCATCATCCTGCTCACCGCGCGTGCAGAGGAGACCGACAAGGTGGCGGGCCTTGAGGGTGGTGCGGACGATTACATGACCAAGCCGTTCTCGCCGCGCGAGCTGGTGGCGCGTATCAATGCCGTGCTGCGCCGTTCCGGGCCGGGCGGCGGCGAGGACCGCATCGAGTGCGAGGGGCTCGCGCTCGATCGAGCGAGCCATCGCGTGACGGCGGGCGATCGTACCGTGCTGCTGGGGCCGACCGAGTACCGCATGCTCGAGTTCTTCATGACCCATCCCGAGCGCGTCTATTCACGCGAGCAGTTGCTTGACCGTGTCTGGGGCGGCAATGTCTATGTCGAGGAGCGCACGATCGACGTGCATATCCGGCGTCTGCGCAAGGCACTCGCGGAGCACGGCCGCGACAGCCTGATCCAGACGGTGCGCGGTGCGGGCTACCGGTTCTCGGCGCTGGCACATTGATTCCGCGCATGCTCCGGATTTGGGTTCTTGCAGCGACGTGGCTGGTCGCGACGATCGCCATTGGACTGAGCGCCGGCCTTGCCGTCGGGCGGCCGTGGCTCGGGCTTTGCCTCGCGCTTTCGCTCCACTTGGCCTGGCAGCTCACCAGGCTCTACCGTCTCGATCACTGGCTGCGCCATCGCGGCTTCATGGACCCGCCCGTGTTGCGCGGCGTCTGGGATGACGTGGTTACACAGATAGCGCGGATCCATCGGCGCAAGCGTCACCACAAACAGCGTCTCGCAACGGTGCTGCGTGAGTTGCGCGAGTCCACCAACGCGATGCCTGACGGTGTCGTGGCGCTCAATGCACACGGGGAGATCGCGTGGTTCAACCGCATGGCTGCACAGCTGCTCCATCTGCAGGGCCGGCGGGACATCGGTATCCGGATCAGTAACCTGGTACGACAACCCGCCTTTGCGCGCCATCTCGAGGGCGGCGATGGTACAGCGCCACTCACCCTGCAGGTAAGTGCTCAGCCTGAAACGTGGTTGTCACTGCATGTGCTGCCGTATGGCGAGGGCCGGCGTTTGCTGCTGATCCGCGACGTCACGCGCCAGACCCGGCTCGAGACGATGCGCAAGGACTTCGTTGCGAACGCTTCGCACGAGTTGCGCTCGCCGCTCACCGTGATCAGCGGCTATCTCGAGATGCTTGCCACTGACCCGACGCTCGATGCCGCACACGCGCAGCCGCTGGCCGAAATGCGGCGCCAGGCGGATCGCATGGCAGCGATCATCGGCGACCTGCTCGTGCTGTCGCGCCTCGAGGCGAAGGATGAGCAGCCGGAGGGCGAGCCGGTCGATGTCGGCGCGATGCTCGCGCTCCTTCGCAAGGACGTACTGGCACGTCCACAGCATCCCGCGCTCGTCACGCTCGCGATCGAAACGCAGGATCAATTGAAGGGCGACGAGCTCGAGCTGAACTCGGCGTTGGCGAATCTCGTCGACAACGCCGCGAAGTACACACCGGCCGACGGCCACATCGGGATTCGCTGGTGGAGCGACGCCGAGGGCGCGCATTGCTCGGTGACCGACACGGGTCCCGGTATTCCCTCTTCCGCCATTCCGCGCCTGACCGAACGCTTCTATCGCGTCGATGCAGGTCGTTCGCGCGCTACGGGTGGATCGGGTCTCGGACTTGCGATCGTCAAGCATGTGCTGCAGCGGCACGGCGGCCGGCTCGAGATCGCGAGCACCGAAGGTCGGGGCAGTACCTTCACTTGCCATTTCCCGCCAGAGCGGGTCCTCGCGGCCGAGCGCCGCGCCTGAGCTATCATCGAACCCCATGGAAACAACCGACCTCTCACCCCACATCTCGAGCCGCTTCAATGATGACCTCGAAGCGGTACGCGCAAGCCTGCTGAGGATGGGCGGGCTCGTCGAGGCTCAACTGAAGAAGTGCCTCGCGACCCTCTCCGAGGCGGACAGTGTGCTCGCCGCGGAAGTCGTCCGGGACGACGAGCAGGTGAACCGCATGGAGGTTGAGATCGATGAGGCCTGCCTGCGCATCCTCGCGACCCGCGCGCCGGCGGCGGGCGATTTGCGCCTGATCGTCGCGATCATCAAGGCGATCACCGACCTCGAGCGCGTCGGCGACGAGGCGCGCAAGATCGCCCACATCTCGCTGCGTCTCGCGACACTCGAGCGTCCGGCAGACCGCTATCGTGAGGTCAGGCATCTGGGCCGACTGGTCGAGGACATGGTGCATGAGGCACTTGACGCCTTCGCGCGCATGGACGCCGAAGCGGCCCTGCGGGTGCCGCAGCTCGACCGTCAGGTCGACGAGGAGTACGAGTCGATCCAGCGCCAGTGCGTCACGTTCATGATGGAGGACCCGCGGCAGGTCCGGCGCATGCTCGATATCACCTGGGCCGCGCGCGCACTTGAACGCGTGGGCGATCACGCGAAGAACATCGCGGAGTACGTGATCTACATGGTGCACGGACAGGATGTCCGCCACACGCGGCCCGAAGAGGTGGAGTTGCGCCTGCGCGGACGCGGCGGGGCACGCGAGTCGTGAAGTCGCTCGCGGGGCGCGCTGGCAACGCGGTTGGCGCGGCGGCATGCCTCGCAATGCTTGCATATGCCATTTATGCGGAGAAGGTACTCGGGCTCGCACCCTGCCCGCTGTGCATGTTCCAGCGGGTCGCCATCCTCGCACTCGGCGTCGTCTTTGCGCTCGCGGCGCTGCACGGCCCGGGCCGTGCAGGTGGGCACGTCTACGCGGTGCTGATTGTGGTCGCGGCGGGCGCGGCAGCCGCGGTCGCTGCGCGGCACGTCTATGTGCAGAGCCTGCCTCCGGGCACCGTGCCGGCCTGCGGTGCCTCGCTCGACTTCATGCTCGAGGTCTTTCCGGTCTTCGAGGTCGTGCGCAAGGTGATGACCGGAGGCGGGGAGTGCGCCCGGGTGGACTGGCGCTTCCTGGGTCTTTCGATGCCGGCGTGGGTGCTGGTCTCGGCAGTTGTTCTCGGCGTCTACGGTGCCGCCGTCAACAGCGAGCGCAAGACACCGAGGTAGATCCGGTGCAGGGCGTCGATCTCTGCGACGCGCACGCATTCGTTGACCTTGTGGATTGTCGCGTTCACGACGCCGAGTTCCACGACCTGCGCGCCCATCGGTGCAATGAACCGGCCGTCCGAGGTGCCGCCTCCGGTCGAGAGCTTTGGCGCGGAACCGGTCTCGGCACGGATCGCGAGAGTCGCTGCCTGCGACAGTTCGGCGGGAGCCGTGAAGAACGGCTCACCGGACACATACCACTCGAGCGTGTAGCGCACGCCGTGCTTCTTCAGAATCCCCTCGACCGTGCCGCGCAGGCCGTCGAGTGTCTGCACCGGTGAATAGCGCAGGTTGAAGCGCGCCTTCAGTTCGCCCGGGATCACGTTTGGCGCACCGGTGCCGGCGTTGAAGTTCGAGACCTGGAAGGACGTCGGCTGGAAGTGCTCGTTGCCCTCGTCCCAGACGCGGCTCGTGAGCTCGGCAAGCGCCGGCGCGAAGCTGTGTACCGGGTTTTCCGCGAGCTGCGGGTAGGCAATGTGCCCCTGCACGCCGTGCACTGTGAGTCGGCCGGAAAGTGAGCCGCGCCGTCCGATCTTGATCGTGTCGCCGATAGTCCTTTCGCTCGAGGGCTCACCGACGACGCACCAGTCGATCCGCTCGCCGCGCGCCTTGAGCGTCTCAACTACCCGCTTCGTGCCGTCGACCGATGGCCCTTCCTCGTCGCTCGTTATGAGGAAGGCGATCGTGCCGTGGTGGCGGGGGCGCTCGAGCACGAAGGCCTCGCAAGCGGTCACCATTGCAGCAAGGCCGCTCTTCATGTCGGCCGCGCCGCGCCCATAGAGCACGCCGTCGCGCACGCTCGGCTGGAACGGGTCGGACTTCCACTCCTCGAGCGGCCCCGTGGGCACGACATCGGTGTGGCCGGCGAAACAGAAGACCGGGCCGCCCGAACCGCGTTTCGCCCAGAAGTTGTCGACGACACCGTAGCGCAACGGCTCGACCGCGAAGCCCGCGGCGGCGAGCCGATCCATCATTACCTGCTGGCAGCCGCCGTCCGCCGGTGTCACCGAGTTGCGGGCCATCAGGTCGAGGGTCAGAGCGAGGGTGTCGGACATGGGCAGTGGCTCGGCCTTATACGGGGCCCGCCCGTGCGCTGCAAGTCCCATTGTCATGTGACTGTCCTGCGGCCGTCACGGAACTGCCATCCACGCTCCGTATAACGGCGGCCGACAGTCACAAACGTGGAGATTACAGTGAGTAGACTCGTTGCCACCGCCGTCGGAGCGTTGCTCGCCGCGCCGGCTTTCGCCCAGCAGGCGCGCGATGCCGAAAACTTCGAGCAGCGGATCGAACGCCTCGAGGCGGAGATCGCCTACCTCAAGGACAACGCCCGGGCGAACCGCAAGGAGATTGCCGAAGCGGACGTTGCGCTCGCGAAGCTTCCCGAAATGGAGAAGAGCGCCAAGGCCGCCGACTGGGCGGGCAAGATCAAGGTGAAGGGCGATTTCCGCTATCGCCACGAGCAGATCGACGATGCGTCGCTGACCACTGACCGGCTGCGCCATCGCGTGCGTGTGCGCCTCGGCGTGGAGGCGAAGGTGAACGACACGGTGAAGGCCGTGGTGCAGTTCGCGACTGCCGGTGACGATCGTGACCCGCGCTCGACGAACCAGACGCTCGGCGAGGGCTCCACGCGCAAGGGCGTCGGCCTCGACCTCGCCTACGCCGATTGGGCGCCCGCCCCCGGGTTCAACGTGCAGCTCGGCAAGATTCCGTACGCCTGGCAGCGCGTCGGCAGCTACGTCTGGGATGGTGACATCACCTGGGAAGGTGGAGCGGTGAAGCTCGCGCGGGGGCCCTTCTTCGCGAGCGCCTTCGGTTCGTGGCTCGCCGAGTCCGGCAGCGGTGCCGACGCCAACCTCTTCGGCGGCCAGTTCGGCGTGAAGGCGACGCTGGGTGGCGTCGGTGTCACGGGCGCTGTCGGCTACTTCGACGTCGGCGCCGTGCAGAACGAGATCACGCTCGGTTCGACGGCTCCGGCCTGTTCCGCGACCAACGCCTTCTTCGGCGGCGCGCAGGGCAACCGCACCCATGTGATCGGCGGCTGCCGCCGGTTGCGCGACGACTACAACATGGTCGAAGCGCTCGCGCAGGTTGATCTCAAGCTCGGCAGGCTGCCGCTTGCGGTGTTCGCCGACTACGTCCGCAACCAGGATGCGATTGACAACGACACGGGCTACTCGTTCGGCGTGACGCTCGGCAAGGCCGGCGACCCGAAGAGCTGGGAACTGAGCTACGTCTACCAGGACATGGAGCAGAACGCGCAGTTCGGCCAGTTCGTCGACTCCGACTTCGGCGGCGGCACGACCTTCTCGAAGGGCGGCGTGGTGAAGGCGGCGTGGGTCCCGGCGAAGAACTGGACTTTGAATGGCACCTGCTTCCTGAACGAGCGGGTACTCCCGGGCGCCGCGGCGGTCACGGAGACCTGGCGCGACTACGACCGTCTGCAGCTCGATCTCAACTACAAATTCTGATCACGGGCAGTCACAAATCTGTCACGCGCCACTCTTACCATTGCAGCCATGACGAGGAAGCATTCAATGAAGCTGACATCGACAGTCACAGTCGCCGCGCTCCTCGCGGCAGGCCTCGGGGTCGCGCCGCGGGATGCGGCCGCCCAGCAGACAATCAAGCTCGACGGCTCGAGCACCGTGTTCCCGATCTCCGAGGCCGTGGCCGAGGAGTTCCAGATCGCCAAGCGCGGCAAGGTGCGCGTCACCGTCGGCATTTCCGGCACGGGCGGGGGCTTCAAGAAGTTCTGCCGCGGCGAAATCGATATCGCGGATGCCTCACGCCCGATCAGCAAGTCGGAAATGGATGTCTGCGCCAGAGCTGGCATCCAGTACATCGAGCTGCCGGTCGCATACGATGCGCTCACCGTCGCTGTCAATCCGCGGAACACCTGGGTCGATACGCTGACCGTGGCCGAACTGAAGAAGATGTGGGAGCCCGCTGCGCAGGGCAAGGTCACGACCTGGAAGGCCGTGAACCCGAAGTGGCCTGCGCAACCCCTCAAGCTGTTCGGTCCGGGCGCCGACTCGGGTACGTTCGACTATTTTACCGAGGCGACAGTCGGCAAGGCGAAGTCGAGCCGCGGCGACTTCACTGCGAGCGAGGACGACAACGTGCTCGTGCAGTGCGTCGAGTCGGACGTCAATGCGCTCGCCTACTTCGGCTACGCGTACTACGCGCCGAATGCGACGAAGATGAAGGCGGTGAAGATCGTCAACTCGAAGGGGCAGGCCGTCGGTCCTTCGCCGCAGGGAGTGCTCGACGGCAGCTACGAGCCGCTGTCGCGCCCGATCTTCATCTATGTGAGCACGGCGTCGGCGCAGCGCGCCGAAGTGAAGGAGTTCGTGGAATTCTACCTCTCGAAGGGCGCGCCGCTCGTCGAGGAGGTGAAGTACGTGCCGCTCGCGAAGCATGCCTACGATCTCGCGCTGCGCAACTTCCGCGCCGGCAAGGCAGGCACGGCGTTCGGGGGCAGGAACGAAGTCGGCCTCACCGTCGAAGAGCTGCTTGCCCGCGAAGGCAGGTTCTGAGTACCTTCCTCCCGTGATGACGACACCTGCAAGCCCTGCGCCGCTCTGGAAATCGATACGGCGGCGCAGGGTCCGGGACCGCGTGATCGAATCGCTGCTGCTCCTCGCGGGGCTTGTCGCGGTGTTCACCACCGTCGCCATCGTCTGGATTCTGGTCGCCGAGGCGCTGCCGTTCTTCGATCACGTGTCGTTCGCGGACTTCCTGACCGATACCATGTGGACGCCGCTGTTTGCCGAGCCGCGCTACGGCATCCTGCCGCTCGTGGCCGGCACACTCGTGACGACGTTCGTGGCGCTGGCGCTTGCCATTCCCGCAGGAACGATCATCGCGATCTATCTCTCGGAGTTCGCATCGCACCGGCTGCGTGAACTGGTCAAGCCCGTGCTCGAGATGCTTGGCGCCGTGCCGACGGTCGTTTACGGCTATTTCGCGCTCGTGATGGTCACGCCGTTCCTGCAGAAGCTGATCCCCAGCCTGCCGGGCTTCAACATGCTGTCGGCTGGCCTCGTGATCGGCATCATGATCGTCCCGTACGTTGCCTCGGTCAGCGAGGACGCGATGCGGGCCGTGCCGAATTACATGCGGGAAGGCAGCTACGCGATGGGCGCGACGCGCTTGCAGACCGCGACCCGCGTCGTGGTGCCCGGTGCGTTGTCGGGCATCGCGGCCGCTTACATCCTCGGCATCTCGCGCGCGGTCGGCGAGACAATGATCGTCGCAGTCGCCGCGGGCCTGCAGCCGAATCTCACCTGGAATCCGACCGAATCGGCCGCTACGATCACCGCCTTCATCGTGCAGGTGAGCCTCGGTGACCTGCCGCACGACAGCATCGGCTACCAGTCGATCTTTGCCGCCGGCCTGGTGCTGCTCGTCGTCACGCTCGCGTTCAACGTGGCGGGCTTCATGCTGACACGCCGCTTCCGGGAGGCGTACTGATGAGCGCCATGCGCGCCGGGGTCGAGCGGCGCAAGCTCCTCGACAAGCTGTTCGTGGTCCTCGGCCTGCTCGTACTGTTCGCCGCGCTTGCGGTTCTGCTCACGCTGTTCCTCGATCTCGTGCGGCAGGGCGCGCCGCGGCTCAACCTGGACTTCGTCACTTCCTATGCTTCCCGCAAACCCGAACAGGCCGGCATTCTCGCGGCCTGGGTCGGCACGTCGCTGATCATGGTGGTCACCGCCTGCGTCGCGATGCCGGTCGGGGTCGCCGCCGCGATTTACCTCGAGGAGTACGCACCAAGGAACTGGATCACTGCGGTCATCGAGATCAACGTGACCAACCTCGCCGGGGTGCCGTCGATCATCTATGGCCTCCTCGCGCTCGGTCTCTTCGTCTACAAGTTCAGCCTCGGGCAGAGCATCCTTGCGGCGGGCCTCACGCTCGCGCTGCTGATACTGCCGATCGTGATCGTCGCAACCCGTGAGGCGGTGCGCGCCGTGCCGCGACCGATCCGCGAGGCGGCGTATGCGCTTGGTGCCACGCGCTGGGAAGTCACGGCACACCACGTGCTGCCGTACTCGATGGGCGGCGTGCTGACCGGCATGATCATCGGCCTCTCGCGCGCGATCGGCGAGACGGCACCGATCATCACGATCGGCGCGCTTTCCTTTATCGCCTTCCTACCGGAGTCGCTGCTGGACCCGTTCACCGCGATGCCGATCCAGATGTTCAACTGGGTGTCACGGCCGGATCCGGGCTTTCGCGTCAACGCCGCGGCGGCCGGCGCGATCCTGCTCGGCATGACGCTCCTGATGAACGGCATCGCGATCTGGCTGCGCTATCGCTTCCGCAAGAGGATGAACTGGTAGTCCAATGCAAATGTCGATGGAAGCAGGCGCGACGGCGCCGGTGAAGGCGCGCACGAGCAAGCTCCACTTCTGGTACGGGGGCCTGCACGCGCTGCAGGGCGTCGACATGGATATCCGTGACCGGCAAGTCACGGCCCTGATCGGGCCGTCCGGTTGCGGGAAGAGCACGTTCCTGCGCTGCTTCAACCGGATGCACGACCTCACGCCCCTCACGCGTTACGAGGGCTCGATCCATCTCTACCCGGACGACATCGACCTCGTCTCGAAGGAAGTCGACCCGATCGAAGTCCGGATGCGCATCGGCATGGTGTTCCAGAAGCCGAACCCGTTTCCGAAATCTATTTTCGAGAACGTCGCCTACGGTCTGCGCGTGCGCGGCATGCGCTCGAAGGCACTGATCGAAGAGGAGGTCGAGCGGGCGTTGCGCGACGCCGCTCTCTGGGACGAGGTCAAGGATCGCCTGCAGAGTTCGGGCCTGTCGCTGTCCGGCGGCCAGCAGCAACGCCTCTGCATCGCGCGCGCGCTTGCGACCAGCCCCGAGATGCTGCTCTTTGACGAACCAACCTCGGCGCTTGACCCGATCGCGACGGCGCGCATCGAGGAGCTGATCACGACGCTGCGTGAACGCGTCACGGTGCTGATCGTCACGCACAACATGCAGCAGGCGGCGCGCGTGTCCGACTACACGGCGTTCATGTTTCTCGGAGAGCTGATCGAGTTTGCTGCCACCAGCAAGCTTTTCACGAATCCGGACAGGAAGGCGACCGAGGATTACATTACCGGGCGCTATGGCTGAAGCCGGGTGGCCCGGTGTGCGACCGACGCTGGACGCAGACTTACCCCGCGCGGATCAGCTCCGGCAGCTCGAGCATCCGGTGACTCGCGGCGAGTGGCGCTGCCGCGGGATCAGTGGCGAGCCACACGAGGGCGTCGGCGATGGCCTGCGGGGTCATGGCTCCGAAGCGTTGTTCGAGGGCGCCGCCCTCGCCGAGCGAAGCCGTGACCGCTTCGGTGCTCACGAGCCCCGGGTTCACGGTGAAGGCGCGCACGCCTTCGCGTCCGTGCTCCACGTTGATGCAGCCGGACAGTCGTGCCAGCGCCGCCTTCGATGCGCCATACGCGTAGCCCCAGGCTCCCTGGTCGGCGGGCATGGGCGGATCGTACTTGCCGGCGCCCGAACTGACATTGATGATCTGGCCGCCGCCCTGGGCCACCATGACCGGCAGCGCGCGGCGCGCCAGGTGAAACGGCGCAATGGTATTGCCCCACAAGGTGCGTTGCAGCGCTTCGTCGGTCAGATTGCGCAGCAGCGCGTTCGACTCGCTGTCCTGATAGACGGCATTGTTCAGCAGCACGTCGATACGGCCGAAATGCGCGAGCACCGCGTCGAAGGCGGCGTCGAGGGAGGCCGCGTCCATCAGATCCATCGGATGCGCGAAGGCTTCGGCACCCGCCTCGCGGATCGCCGCAGCGGTGGACGCGAGACTGCCCGCCATCGGCGTACCGTCGGGTCGGCGCAGTTGATGCGCGTGGCGCTGGCCCTCGCTGGCGGATCGCGCCGTGATGGCGACGCGCCATCCCTTGCGGGCGAAAGCCAGTGCGGTCGCAGCGCCGATGCCGCGGCTCGCGCCGGTGATGAGGACGACGGGGTGCCGGATGTTCATGATATGACATACTCGAGGCGCGGCTGGGTTTACCGGGAAGTCTATACATGTTGAGTGATCATCGGAGTTCGCCCTTGCTGGCAACGTGTGTGGCCGTCGGCATGTCGGGCGCGGCCTTTGCGCAGGCGCCACCGCCGCGGCCCACGGCAGAGCCCGACGGAGCCCTGGAAGTGCCGGCGTTCAGGATGCCGTTTTCGAGCCTCGCGAGTGAAGCGGCGCGTCTCTCCTATATCGAGGAGCACTCAGCGGCTTTCTATGACTCGCCGGTGGCACGGATGTCGAGGCTGCCGATCAACGAGCAGCGCGCCATTCTCGACGAGCAGTATCTGGCACCGCGGATCGCGAAGGCCCGCAAGGCCTATCCGGTGACAATCACGCCGCGCACGATCCAGGGCGTCTACACGGAGGTGATCGAACCGGCTGACGGCGTGCCGAAGGCGCACGCGAAGCGCGTGCTGATCAATCTGCACGGAGGCGGCTTCGTGATGGGCGCGCGTACCAACGGACAGCTCGAGTCCATTCCGGTGGCCGGGCTCGGCAAGGTTCGCGTGATTTCCGTCGATTACCGCCAGGGGCCTGAGCACCACTTTCCGGCCGCCAGCGAGGATGTCGCCACGGTCTATCGCGAATTGCTGAAGGAGTATCGACCGGAGCAGATCGGAATCTTCGGCTGCTCGGCCGGCGGTATGCTGGCGGCCCAGGCGGTGGCGTGGTTTCAGAAAGAGGCGCTGCCGCGTCCTGGCGCGATCGGCATCTTCTGCGCGTCGGCGGGCAACTTCGGCCAAGGCGATTCCCACTTTACGGCGCCGGTGCTCAACGGCCAGCCGCCGCCGCCCGCGCGCGTCGGCAGCGGACTCGAGTACCTGCCGTATTTCAAGGGGGCGGATGCCAACGACCCGCTCGTGTCGCCTGTGAGGGACTCAGCCGTGCTGGCGCGCTTCCCGCCGACACTCCTGATTACGGCGACGCGGGACTTTGCCATGAGCTCGGCGCTCGATACCCATCGAGCGCTGGTGAGGGCAAATGTCGAGGCTGATCTGCACGTCTTCGATGGCCTGCAGCACTTCTTCTTCGGTGATGTCGAACTGCCGGAATCGAAGGATGCATTTCAGGTGATGGTGAATTTCTTCGATAAACACCTGAAGTAGGGTTGTCCTGATGTCCGTCATCGCCGTCACGGGTTCCGGATCCGGCATCGGTGCTGCGACGGTCGCGCGCCTGCAGGAGAGTGGTCACCGCGTCCTCGGCGTCGATATCAAGGATGCCGACATCATCGCCGACTTGTCGCAGCCGCAGGGGCGGGCGAGCGCCGTGGCGGCCGTGCTCGCGCGCTGCGAGGGCAAGCTCGACGGCCTCGCCTTGTGCGCAGGGCTCGGCGTCGTCGTGAAGCCCCACACGAAGATCGCCGCCGTCAATTACTTCGGCGTCGTGGCATTGCTCGACGGCCTTCGTGCCGCGCTCGAGCAGGGGTCAGGCCGGTCCGCGGTGGTCGTGTCCTCGGTGGCGTCGGCCCAGATGACGTGGGAGAAAAACCCGATTGGCCGGGCACTCGAAACCGGGGATGAGGCGCAGGTGGCGGCGGTGCTCGCGAACGCCGGTGACCATGCCGGCAATGTGGCGTATGCAGGTTCGAAGAACGCGCTGACGGTGGCCGTGCGGCGGCGCGCGGTCGAATGGGGACCACTCGGCGTGCGACTGAATACCGTGGCGCCGGGTGCGGTCGAGACTCCGCTGCTGCAGGCGGGGCTTTCGGATCCGCTGTACGGGCGTGCGATCAGCAACTTCGTTCCGCCGCTCGGGCGGCGCGCGCGACCCGACGAGATCGCCGCGGTGATCGAGTTCCTGCTGGGGCCGGGGGCGAGCTATGTTCATGGCGCCCAGTTCTTCGTCGATGGAGGAGCGGACGCCATGGGTCGTCCGACGCTCTTCTAGACTTGCGCTGCGCCGTCGTCTGTTTGGACGTGGGGTCCTTCTGCAGCGCTGCGTAGACTGCTTCGAATGACAGCCACTCCACCGATCATCTCGACTGCGCAGCCCGCGGCGCTCGAATACCCGTTCACGGCACCGCAGACCGATGGCTCGCTCGTCGAAGTGGCGCCCGGTGTGCTGTGGGCGCGCATCGGAATGCCGATGGCGCTCAGTCACATCAACGTGTGGCTGCTGCGCGGCGATGACGGCTGGACCATCGTCGACACGGGCCTCTCGACCGACGAGACACGGGCGCTGTGGGAACACATCATCACGGAGCGGCTGGATGGGGCGCCGGTCCGCGCGCTCGTGTGCACGCACTTCCACTACGACCACGCCGGGCTTGCAAGCTGGATCACTGAACGCTTCGGCGTGCCGCTGTACATGTCGCTCGGCGAGTTCCTGATGATGCGCATGCTGGGCTCGCAGAACGGGTCCGTGCCACAGCCCGAGGAGCGCGAGTTCTACGCGCGCTCCGGCATGCCGCAGGAGCGCGTCGAACGCGTGTTCGCAGCGCTGCAGCACGATCCTTTCGTGCCGCCGCGGCAGGCCCAGTTCCGCCGGTTGCGCGGGGGCGATGTGCTGACGATCGGCCCGCGCCGCTGGCGGGTGGTGATCGGCGAGGGCCACTCGCCGGAGCACGTATGCCTGTACAGCGCCGAGGACCGCCTGCTGATCGGTGGCGATCAGTTGCTGCCGCGCATTACTTCCAACGTGATGGTCACCGCGTTCGAGCCCGAGGGCAACCCGCTTGCGCTGTGGTTCGAGTCGCTCGACCGGCTCGAGGCTTGCGCCGAGGACACACTCGTGCTGCCATCCCACCAGAGCGTGTTCCGGGGTGTGCATGCGCGGCTCGGCCAGCTGCGCGAGCATCACCAGCAGCAGTTCGAGCAATTGCGACATCTGGTGGCGGAGAGGGGCCGCTGCAGCGCATTTGACGCCATGCTCGGGTTGTATCCGCGCCTGCGCGGCCCGGAGCAGGACCTGCTCGCGCTGGGCGAGACGGTCGCGCACCTGTCCTGGCTGCGCCACCGGGGCGTGCTCGAGCATCGGCTCGAAGCGGACGGCATCATTCGCTATAACGTCGTACAGTCCGCCATCGACGAGGAAATGCACTGGTGAATGAGGTCGACACGTTTCGCGCTGAAGCCCGGCAGTGGCTCGAAGCCAATTGCCCGCGGTCGATGCGTGCGCCGATCCGGACCGATGAGGACATGGTGTGGGGCGGCTCACGGGTCAGGTTCAGCAGCGAGGACCAGCGCGTGTGGTTCGAGCGCATGCGCGACCGTGGCTGGTTCGTGCCGGGCTGGCCGACTGCCTATGGTGGCGGTGGCCTCGGCCCGCGCGAGCAGCGCGCCCTTGAACAGGAGATGCGATCACTCGGCTGCCGCCAGCCGCAATACAACCTCGGCATCTGGATGCTCGGGCCGGTGCTGCTCGAGTTCGGAACGGAAGCGCAGAAGCTGGAGCATCTCGTGCCGATGGCACGCGGCGAGGTGCGCTGGTGCCAGGGGTTTTCGGAGCCGAACGCGGGTTCGGACCTCGCGAGCCTCAAGACGGCGGCGGTGCGCGATGGCGAGGACTTCGTCGTCACCGGGCAGAAGATCTGGACCAGTCAGGGTGACAAGGCAGACTGGATGTATGCGCTGGTGCGAACCGATCCGCACGCGAAGAAGCAGCAGGGCATCAGTTTCATCCTCATCGACATGACGACACCGGGCGTCTCCGTGCGTCCGATCGAACTGATCAGCGGCCGCTCAGAGTTCTGCCAGGTATTCTTCGACGCCGTGCGGGCGCCGGCGCGACAGATCATCGGTGGCGTCAACCAGGGCTGGGGCGTCGCGAAGCGGCTGCTCGAGCACGAGCGGGCGGCCATGGCGAAGTTCACCGAGGGCGGCGCCCCGACACTCGATGCGCTCGCCATCGCATCACCATACCTCGCTGCCGCGGGCCCGGCGTGGCGCGACCGCCTGGCTGCTGCGCTCATGGACCAGCAGGCGTTCTCGCTGACATCGCGGCGGCTGCACGAGATGGCGCTTGCGCGCGAGGACGTATCCGCGCTCGGCGCCATCATGAAGCTCGTGCAGACCGAACAGGAAGTGGCCAAGTACGAGTTGCTGCAGCAACTCATGGGGCAGCAGGGCCTTGCTCTGGAAGGCGAGGGCTTCACCGCCGATGAACTCGCGGTGTGCCGTCTCTGGCTCTATTCCAAGTCGTACACCATTGCCGGCGGTTCCTCGGAAGTCCAGCTCAACATCATCGCCCGTCGCGTGCTCGGGCTGCCGACATGAGCATGCAGACGCTCCTGCTCGACGACGAACAGCGGATGTTGCGCGACAGTGCGCGCGAGTTCTTGGTGAAGCGATCGCCGGTTTCGGCGTTGCGCGCCCTGCGTGACCGGCGCGATGCGCGCGGCTACGACCCGCAGCTCTGGCGCGACATCGCCGGACTCGGCTGGCCGGCCGCAGCTTTGCCCGAGAAGTACGGCGGCCTCGGCATCGGATACAAGGGACTCGGCGCAGTGTTTGAGCAGGTGGGCCGGACACTGGCGGCCACACCACTGCTCACCTCGGCCGTGCTGGGCGGGGGAATGCTCGCCGAGGCCGGCAGCAAGGCGCAGCGTGGGCTGTGGTTGCCGAAGGTCGCCACCGGCGAGGCATTGTTCGCCCTCGCGCTCGAGGAGGCACCGCGCCATGACCCGAGCCGTGTGGCCCTGCGCGCGGTGCGCGAGGCGGATCACTGGCGACTCGATGGCGCCAAACAGTTCGTGCTCGATGGCCACGTGGCCGACCGCCTGATCGTGGTGGCGCGCAGTTCCGGCGCGCCCGGCGAGCCATCGGGCCTGAGCCTGTTTCTCGTCGATCCGGCCACCGCAGGCGTGAAGGTCGAGCGTACCTGGCTG
>CAUJHX010000024.1 GCA_963204795.1 Pseudomonadota bacterium
CGCTGGAACCGCTGCGGATCGAATCCGACCGAGACCTTCGGCTGCGTCTGCCAGTGGGACCTGACCGACAACAGCCTCCTCGTCCACGGCTCCTTCCAGGTACCGAGTTTCTGGGGCCTCGCCCGATCGATTTCGCTGAACCTGCCTGCCAACAAGGTCAAGATCGTCAGTCATCCACACGGGGGGGCATTTGGCGGCAAGGGTGGCGCACGCGCCACTGACATCGCGGCCCTGCTGTCGCGCAAGTCGGGGGGGATGCCGGTCAAGTACACCGAAGACCGCATGGAGTTCCTGCTGGCAGGGTTCAGCCAGTCGTGGGATCGACACTACGAGGCATCACTCGCCCTCAAGGCCGACGGCACGTTCACGGGATTCAAGGTGAAGTTGCTCGACGATCAGGGCGCGACCACGGAGGGCTACGGAACGATCTCGGTCGCAAAACCCCTCGCTGCCTTCACCGGCAACTATCGCATCGGGGTCGCGCAGTACGACATGACCCTCGTCGTGACCAACCGCGCCCCGACGGCGCCCTATCGCGGTTACGGCCCCCCGCCCCACTTCCTCGTGCTCGAGAGCCTCGTCGACAAGGCAGCGCGCCAGCTCGGCAAGGATCCGGCGGAAATCCGGCGCCTCAACTACATCCGCCCCGAGCAGTTCCCCTACACCATCCCGAGCGGCAACGAGTACGACAGCGGCAACTATGAGGCTGTGCTCGACAAAGTGCTGAAACTCGCGGACTACCAGGCCCTGCGCAAGGAACAGGCCGCAGCGCGGGCCGAGGGTCGGCTCGTCGGCATCAGCGTCGTCAATACCGTGGAGCCCGGCGTGTTCGACTGGAATGCCTACGCCACGGTCGGCGTTCCGGGCGTTGGAGTTCCCGAGGGTGCGCGGGTGTCCTTCGACATCCTCGGCAACATCACGGTCGTGGTGGGCTTCAATCTCCAGGGCCAGGGCCAGTTCACGGTCGCAGCACAAGTCGTCGCAGATTACTTCGGCGTCGACATGCATGCGGTCAAGGTCACGTCAGCCCCGACAGACTCTGCGCCGCCGCACTTCGGACAGGGCGGCAGCCGGCTCGGTGTGGCTGTCACGGGCGCCGTGCTCGGCGCCTGCCGCAAGCTCGAAGCCGACTTCAGGCGCGTGGCTGCGCATGTGCTCGGCGGCTTGCCTCCCGACCAGATCGAGCTCATGGATGGGCGACTGCGGATGAAGTCGAACCCCGCCGTGGGCATGACCGTAGCCGAGGTCGTTGGCACGATGCTCGGCCGCAGCGACCTGCTCCCGCCCGGCATGGAGCCGAACCCCACGGCCACTTCAGTCTGGACGGCACCCAATCGCAATCTGCCGGACGACCAGGGGCGCTGCCGCAGCTACCTGACCGCGGCCTACGCGATGCACGTCGTGATGGTCGAGGTCGATCGCGACACGGGTGCGACCCGGATCCTCAAGTATTTCATTGTGGATGACTGCGGCACGCGGCTGAACCCGGCGAGCGTCGAAGGGCAGCTCCAGGGCGCAGTCGCCCAGGGTGTCGGCGCCGCGCTCCTCGAGGAATACATCTACGACGAAGAGGCCAATCCGCGCGTGACGACTTTCGTCGACTATCTGCTGCCCTCGATCCAGGAAGTACCGATCTCGCAGCGTGACTTCATCGTCACGCCCTCGCCCGTCACGCCGCTCGGCGCCAAGGGTTGCGGCGAAGGGGCGATGCACACGACGCCCGCGGCAGTGATCTGCGCCATCAACGACGCGCTCGCCCCGCTCGCCATCGAAGTGACGGAGACGCCGGCCACGCCGCTGCGCGTCTGGAAGCTGCTTCAGCAGGCCGAGGCCGCCCGCTGACTATCGGAACTTCGCGACCACCTCGTCGCCGAAGCGCTTGATCGCATCGAGCTGTGCCTGCCGGTTGCGCACCTCCGGACTCCAGGCGATGAGCGCAGCCTCGGTCGCTCCCAGCGCTTCGAGACGCTGGAAGTCTGCGGCCGTGCGCGCGTTGGAATCAATCACGTGGATCTCGAAATCCTTGCGATGCGCAGTGCCGAATTCTTTCCGGTATCCATTCAGCTCCGTGATCAGCTTCGCCAGGGACTCGTAGTCGCTGTTGGCTGAAATCCAGCCGTCACCGAGCCGGGCGGCACGTTTCAGCGCCGGGGCCGCGTGTCCGCCGATCAGGATCGGCACGGGCTTGTCCGGCACCGGGTTCATCTTGAGCGGCCCGAAATCATAGTTCTCGCTGTGGTGCTCGAAGTACTCACCCGTCATGGCACCGCGGATGATCGCGATACATTCGTCCATGAGGGCACCGCGGCGCTCGAAGCGCAAGCCGTTGTAGGTGAAGTCTTCCTTCCAGGGGCTGAGGCCCGCGCCGAGCGCGACCCGGCCGTTGCTGACTACCGCGAGTGACGTCAGCTGCTTCGCCAGCACCAGCGGCTGGCGAACCGGCACCTTCATTACGCTCGGATAGAACCGGACGCGGGAAGTGACCGCCGCCATCGTGGCCATGGCGATGAAAGGCTCGATGAAGGCCACGGCTTCGATGTACTCGCGGATGACCTTCGTATCGTTGTACGGGTATTCCGACTCCGTCGTCTTCGGGTAGAAGAGGCTGTCGGGCATGCACACGGAGTTGAAGCCGGCTGCCTCCGCAGCCTGCGCGAGCGCCGGAAAATCGCGGTAGTGGCTGAATCCGAGCAGCAGTGCAAATTTCATGATTTCACATCCGCAAAGAGTTGTTTCAGCACGCGCCGCAGCACCTTGCCCATTTCATTGAACGGCAGCTGGTCCACGTAACGAAATGCAGTCGGCACCCGCGACGAACGCAGCCGCTGCTTGACCCACTCCTGCAGCTCGGCATCCGTAGCCTTCGCCTTCTCCCGCAGGACGATCACCGCACCCACCGATTCGCCCCATTGCCGGTCAGGCACGGCGACCACGGCGGCTTCGGACACGGCCGGGTGCTCGAGCAGCACGTCCTCAATCTCGCCCGGCGAGATGTTCTCGCCGCCGCGCACGATCACGTCGTCGGCGCGACCTTCGAGAAACACGTAACCGGCCTCATCCACCTGCCCCCGATCGCGGGTCGGGAACCAGCCCTCCCGATCGAGCTGGCTGCCTTGATCCAGATACTCGCCGGCGACCTGTTCCCCGCGCACGTAGATCTCGCCGGAATGGCCGGCGGCGAGAACCTCACCATTCTCGCCGCGCACCTGCAGTTCGATCGTCGGCACGGGCCTGCCGACCGACGCCAGGCGCCGCCGGACGAGCGGGTCCCCGCTGTCGAATGCGCCGCGATGATCATCGGGCCCGAGCAGACAGATCGTCGAGCTCGTCTCGGTCAGTCCGTAGGCGTTGGTGAAATCGACTCCGGGAAAGAGACGCATCGCCTGCTCGATCACGGCGAGCGGCATCTTGCCACCGCCGTAGGCGATCGCCCGCAGGGAGGGCACGCTACCGGCCCCTTGCTCCTGCTGCAGGTGATCGACGATCCGCGACAGCATCGTCGGCACGACGAACGCATTGGTCACCTTCTCGTCGCGACACAACTGCAACCAGGTCGCAGCGTCGAAGTTCGGCAGCTGCACCATGCGCCGGCAGGAATAGGTCGAGCTCAGGACCGCGGAGATGCCGGCGATGTGATACGGGGGCACCGATATGAGGATCGCATCCTCCTCGGCGGCGCCGCCAAACTCCACGGTGCCGAGCACGTAGGACATGAGGTTCTGGTGGCGCAGCACGGCCGCCTTCGGCTTGCCGGTCGTGCCGCTCGTGAAGAGCTGGATGGCGGTGTCGTGCGGCTCACCGGGTGCTGCAATTGCCTCGGACTTCGACGCGAGCGCGACACGCTGGAACTCGCCGCGCAGCATCACCTGGACGCCGGCTGGCACATTGAGAGGAGCAAGCACGGATGTATCGGAGATGAGCATCGCTGGCGCGATGCGACCGAGCAGCGCCTCGATCTCCACCTTGGTGAGCCGATAGTTCATCGGCACGTACGGCACGCCGGCGTATGCAGCCGCGAACAGCGCGATCGGTACGGCAGGGCTGTTGACATCGAGCAGACCGACGTACTTGACGCCGGCTTCGCGAATGACCTGCGCTCCCGCCCGCGCCGCGTCCAGCAGGTCGGAATAAGTCAGACGAAGGCCGCCTGAACTGACGGCGATACGCTGCGGATGGCACTCGGCCGCCATCTCGAGCGCCATGACCAGATTCATGGCCCGGGAACCCTCAGTCCGAGGACGGCAGTGGTTTCGCCTGCTTGACCGTCAGCGATTCGCCGTCGATCGCCAGTTCCCCCTTGCCGCCCTTCGTGCAGAGCAGTTCGACGGTGGCCGCCGCGTTCACGTAGCGCTTGCCGACCTGGGCAACCTGCAGGACTGCCGCCGCGGCATGCGCGCCGGGCGTCTTGGCAGCGTCCATGCCGATCAGTTCCGCACCACCGCAGGTGACCAGCACCTCGGCCGGCGCCGCACGAACGATCATGACTTCCGTATCACACACCGCGCACTTGGCACGCGTTCCGGCCTTCAGCACTCTCATCGTGATTCCCCATATGCCCGCATGCCCACTGCGAAGCGC
>CAUJHX010000025.1 GCA_963204795.1 Pseudomonadota bacterium
GGACGGCGTTCGAGATGATGATCTCCTCGCCATTGACGCTGCGCAGCCGTGTGCTCTTGATGCCGATGCGTTCGACGGTGCCGGTTGCGTCGTCGATCGTGAGCGCATCGCCGACCTCGAACGGCTTGTCGAGCGCAATCGACAGCGATGCAAAAAGATCGCCGAGCACGGTCTGCACCGCGAGCGCGATGGCGATGCCGCCGATGCCGAGACCTGCGAGCAGCGGCTTGATCTGCACGCCGAGGTTGTCGAGCGCGAGCAGCAACGCGAAGGAATAGATCGCGATGCGCGCGATGAACAGCAGTACCTCGAAGGATCCCGCGCGGGCGGTGTCCTGCGGCCCACCCCTGCGCAGCTGCCGGTCGAGACTGAAGCGCGCCGCCTGCACGCCCCACATCGCCATCTGCAGCCAGAAGGTGACAACAATCACGAATGTGAAGGCGTGATCGAACCTCGGCGGCAGAACCAGAATGCGCGTCGCGAACCACAGCGCGAGTGTCAGCAGGAAGATGCGCGATGTGCCTGCGACCAGCCGGGCAACGAAGTCCATGCCCGCCGGCATCGGCTTGCCGAGGCGCGTGTATTCCGCGGCACGGGCACGCTGACGTCGCGCGGCGAGGCCCCGCACGGTCGGCACCACCACGAAGGTGAAGGCGAAGGCGAGCGCGGCGAGACCCCATGCACGCAGCGAATTGCCGAGGACAACGTGTTCGAGGTTTGCGAGCAGGTGTTCCATGCACCCGCATTATAGAGATACGCTCGCGCTCAGCCCTCGTCGTCTCCCATCCCCAGCTCTCGCAGCTTGCGTGTGAGCGTATTGCGGCCCCAGCCGAGAATCCGGGCAGCCTCCTGACGATGGCCCCGCGACTTGCGCAACGCGACACGGATGAGCGCGCGCTCGAGATCGGGCAATGCCGTCGCGAGCCAGGGACCGGCGTCATCGGGCCGCTGTTCGGCCCACCGGGTGAGCGTCGCCGTCCAGTCGATGCCCTTCGGGACGCCATCCATGGGGCTCATCTCGACCGGCAGGTCGTCCGCGTGGATTTCAGTGCCGGGCGCGAGCACCGTGAGTCGCCGGCAGACGTTGACGAGTTCGCGCACGTTGCCGGGCCAGTCCCAGGCCGCAAGTCGCGCGGCGGCATCGGCCGAGAGCACCTTTGGATCGACGCCGAGTTCCTGCGCGGCCACGCGCAGGTAGTGCGCGAGGAGATCGGGCACGTCCTCGCGCCGCGATCGCAGCGGCGGCAGCACGATGCGGATCACATTGAGGCGATGGTAGAGGTCTTCGCGGAACTGCCCGGTGCGCACGCGTGCATCGAGGTCCTGGTGGGTCGCGGCGATCACGCGCACATCGACGCGCACCGGCAGCTGGCCGCCGACGCGGTAGAACTCGCCTTCGGCCAGTACGCGCAGGAGGCGGGTCTGCAGCGGGGTCGACATGTCACCGATTTCGTCGAGAAAGAGCGTGCCGCCGTCGGCCTGCTCGAAGCGGCCGTGACGCAGTGCGCCTGCACCGGTGAATGCGCCTTTCTCGTGGCCGAACAACTCGGACTCGAGCAGCTCGGAGGGTATCGCAGACGTATTGAGTGCGATGAAGGGCTTCGCCGCACGCGGGCTGTGCTCGTGCAGGGCTCGCGCCACGAGTTCCTTGCCCGTGCCCGATTCACCGGTGATCAATACGCTCACGCTCGACCGCGCCAGTCGCCCGATGGCGCGGAACACCTGCTGCATGGCGGGAGCCCGGCCGAGCAGTTCGGGAATGCGCGGCACGCTCGCGCCGCCGGCATCTTCGCGAGCTCGCGCCTGCGCAGCCCGCCGGACCAGCTCGACGGCATGATCGACATCGAATGGCTTCGGCAGGTATTCGAAGGCGCCGCTTTCGTACGCCGAGACCGCGCTGCCGAGATCCGAATGCGCGGTCATCACGATGACCGGCAGCGCGGGCCAGCCCTCGCGAATGCGTCGCAGCAGATCGATGCCGCTCGTGCCCGGCATGCGGATGTCGGTGATCAGCACATCGGGCGCATCCGCCCGCAGCGCGTCGAATGCGCTGTCGGCGGACTCGAATGCACGCGGTTCCATGCCACCGCCGCGCAGTGCGCGCTCGAGCACCCAGCGGATCGAGGCGTCGTCATCGACGAGCCAGACGCGCAGTGGCGGCGCGTTCACGCGGGCTCCACGATCGGCAGCAGCATGGTGAAGACGGTACGACCCGGTGCACTCTCGAACTCGACAATCCCGCCGTGGCGAGTCGCGATCTCCTGCGCGACCGCGAGCCCGAGGCCCGTGCCGTTGGCGCGGCCGGTCACGAGCGGCAGGAAGAGGCTGCCGCGCAGCTCGTCGGGCACTCCGGGGCCGTTGTCCTCCACCTGCAGCGCAACGACGAGACGGTGACGCACCGCACCGATCGTCACGCCGGACAGCGCGCGCGAACGCAGTACGACGCGGCCACGATCGCCGATGGCCTGCAGCGCGTTCCGTCCGAGATTGAGCAGGGCCTGAATGACCTGGTTGCGGTCGAGATCGGCGTCCGGAAGGCTCGGGTCGTAGTCGCGCTCGAGCAGTACGGCAGAGCGGGCCTCACTGCGCAGCAGCATGTACACGTGCTCGCACAGTTCATGCACGTTGGTACGCGCCTTCTGTGGCGGCCGTGCCGAGCCGCTCATCGAATCGACGAGCGCGGTGAGGCGATCCGCCTCCCGGATGATCACGCCGGTGTATTCACGCTGCGCGGCATCCGCGAGCTCGCGCTCGAGCAGCTGCGCGGCGCCCCGCAGGCCGCCGAGCGGATTCCTGATCTCGTGGGCGAGCTGGCGGATCATGAGGCGGCTGCCGTCGAGGCGCGCGATCAGGTCCGCCTCGCGGGAAATGCGCTGACGCTGGGTGGCATCAGCGAGCTCGAGCAGCAGGTGTGACCCCGTGACCGTGCCCTCGAGCGGCGTGACGGTGAGATCGACGATGCGCGGCTCGCGCACAGTACCGGTCGGCCTGAAGACGAGTTCGCGATCGGCGAATGCTTCACTTCGCTCGAGCGCGCGACGCAAGACGACGTCGAGTCCGTTCGAATCGGCGAGCAGGTCGACGAAGGGCCGGCCGCGCGCGCGCGCGAAGCCCGCTCCGAGCAGATCCTGCGCCGCGACATTGGCATAGACGACGCACAGCTGCCGGTCGAGCACGACGATGCCGGTCGCGAGCGCA
>CAUJHX010000026.1 GCA_963204795.1 Pseudomonadota bacterium
GGACTTGCGCAGAAGAAGACGCGCGAGCCGATCCAGAACGAGGCGAAGAACGGGCTCAAGAACAAGCGTGGCACGCTGTCGATGGCACGCACCAATGACATCCACAGTGCCACCTCCCAGTTCTTCGTGAATCTCGTCGACAATGCTTTCCTCGACCACTCTCCCGGCAACTACGGCTACGCGGTGTTCGGTCGCGTCACGGCGGGCATGGACACCGTCGACAAGATCGCACAGGTGAAGACTGGTCGTTCCATGGGCCACAGCGACGTGCCGCTCGAGGACGTCGTGGTGATTTCGGCCCGGCTGCTCGACGCCTGACAGGGCCGCGCGCGTGGCACGCAAGGGGCCCGGTGCGCGGCTGGCGCGCGTGCTCCTGCTGCTCGCGCTGGGCTTCGTGGTCGTCTCGGCGCTTGCAGTGCTGACGCTGCGCTGGGTCGATCCGTGGACGAGCGCGGTCATGCTCGAGTCGCGCATCGAGGCCTGGCGCGCAGGCAATGCGCAGTATCGCCTGCGGCAGACCTGGGTCGACGCGGCGCAGATGTCGCCGTCCTGCGCACGCGCGGTCGTCGCCGCCGAGGACCAGTTGTTTGCCGAGCACGCGGGATTCGATTTCGAGGCGATCCGCAAGGCCGCCGAGCACAACGCACGCAGCAGGCGCGTCCGCGGCGCGAGCACGATCAGCCAGCAGGTCGCGAAGAACCTCTTCCTGTGGCGCGGGCGCTCGTGGGTGAGGAAAGGCTTCGAGGTCTGGTTCACCGTGCTGATCGAGACCCTGTGGCCGAAGGAACGGATTCTCGAGGTGTACCTCAACATCGCGGAATTCGGACGCGGCATCTACGGGGTCGAGGCGGCGGCGCAGACCTTCTGGGGCAAACACGCGAAGCGTCTCACACGCGTCGAAGCCGCAACCCTTGCGGCCGTACTGCCCAACCCGCGCCGCTATCGTGCCGATGCACCGTCACCCTATGTGCAGCGCCGTCGTGACTGGATCCTGCGTCAGATGTCCGGGCTCGAGATGCCCGCCGCTACGGGTGGCGTGCCACGTGCTCGCGAAACGCGCTGAGGAGATCGCCCCACCAGAGGCCTATCATGCGGATGAACGCGGCCGTCTCCTTGCCGTGACGCGCCGGATGGTCGGCGGGGAGGCCCGCCCAGCCGCGATGGATCACCGTGACGCGCGTGCCGCTGTCGGAGGCCTCGAAGCTGATGTCGACTTCCGTCCTTTCGTCCGGCGCGAAGTTGACATTGCGCCATTCGAAGACGAGCCGCGCCGGCGGCTGCCACAGCGTGATCCGGCCGAATTCGACGAGGCACGGGCCTGCATCGCCCGTGAATTCCTCGAACAGCCGCCCGCCGACTCCCGGCTCGAATTGCAGCGCGCCGGGTGAGCGTCCTCCTGCCCTGAAGCGCAGCCCGCGGCGCCACCAGAGATCGGTCTCGCGCGTGAAAAGATCGAACGCGGCCACCGGATCGACCGCGACGATCACGCTCACTTCGACCTGATCACCGGGCACGCCCACGCTCATCGCCGCTCCCGCGCGCGACGCTCGGCGTAGCGCTTGAAGGCCGCGAGTTCACCGGCCCAGAACGATTCGATGTTCTCGGCCCAGCCACGCAGGATCGTGAAACGCTCGGGGCGCAGCCGGTAGAGGCGCACGCGCGCATCGCCCTCGACGCCCGTTTCCTCGACGAGCCCGCCACGGCGCAGCGCGCGCAGCTGCTGGCTCATGCGCGGTGCGCTCAACGCGAACTCGCGCGCGAGGTCGCCGGCGCGCGCGGGCCCCTTGCGCAGGCGTTCGACGAGCGCGCGGCGCGCCGGATCGGCGAGCGCTGCGAGCGCGGCATCGAGTTCCGCCGCGCGACCCGTCTTCTGCGCCTGCACCCGCGCCGTCATTGGCCGGGCATGCGCAGGCGCTGCATGAACCACCAGCGATGTCCCTCGGGATCGACCGCGAGATAGCTGCGGTCGGTCCAGTAGTCGTCGCCGTAGTCGCTCGTGGTCGGCTCCATCTCGATCCGCGCGCCGACCCCGCGCGCGTGCGCGCAGTGGGCGTCGACGTCGTCGACGAAGATGCACAAGGCCTGCGTATTGCGATCGCTGACCATCCTCGGGCTCGCCGGGAACGGGCGCTCCGGATGGGTGTTCGCAGCGCCCGCGCCGCCCACGAAAACAAGCCCCTCACCATAGATCAGCTCGGAATGCTCGATGCGCCCGCCCTCGCCCACGACCTTGAGGCGCAGCTCGAAGCCGAAGGCCTCCACGAGCCAGTCGATCGCCCGCGCCGGTTCCTCATAGAAGATGCTGCACGAAATACGCGGCCAGCCGGGGGGAGTTGCGCGCATGCTCGTTTCTCCTCGCCTTAATATTTAAACGAATACGCAACTATTAGCACAACGGAGTCCGGCACGCAAGCAGTGCGGGCGATGGGCTACGGGCCACGAGGAAGAGCGCGCGCGGAACGCTGCGCACAGGCCAGCGCTTCTGGCCCGTTGCCCGCAGCCCATAGCTCGCCGCCGGCAGCGCGCCTCAGCCCGGCTCGTACCCCAGATTCGGCGCAAGCCAGCGCTCTGCCTCGGCGAGCGTCCAGCCCTTGCGGCGCGCATAGTCCTCGACCTGGTCGCGCGCGATCTTGCCGACCGGGAAATAATGCGCCGCGGGATGAGCGAGATACCAGCCGCTCACGGCCGCGGTCGGGAACATCGCAAACGAATCAGTGAGCTGGATGCTGGCGCGCCGTTGCGCGTCGAGCAACCGCCAGAGTTTCGCCTTCTCGGTATGGTCCGGGCAGGCGGGATAACCAGCCGCCGGCCGGATGCCCCGATAGGCTTCGCGGATCCGCTCGTCGTTTGTCAGCTGCTCGTCGGGCGC